>JALRBG010000281.1 GCA_023257855.1 Pseudomonadales bacterium
GGTCCTGTCGTGAATTATTTTGCCGCTGAAGCCGCAAGCAACGACGCGACGCTGGTCACGGGCATTTTCGGTCGCACGGGTGATGGCCTGCACAACAGCATCACGAGCCTCGGTAACGGCTCAGGCATCTACCACAAGCAGAAACTGGTGCCGTTCGGGGAGTACGTGCCGCTGCGCGCTCTGATGTCTTCGGTACTGCAGATCTTCGACCTGCCGATGTCCTCTCTCGAGAAAGGACATACCGGCCAGGCGCTGCTGACCGCCGGAGCGTATACGCTGGCGCCCTTCATCTGCTACGAGGTGGTGTACCCGGATTTCGTGCGCCGCCAGGCCCGTGACGCGGACTTCCTGGTAACGATCAGCAACGATACCTGGTTTGGCGCTTCCTGGGGCCCGCTTCAGCATCTGCAGATGGCCGCCATGCGTGCGCTCGAAAACGGCCGCTACCTGGTGCGGGCGACCAACAACGGCGTGTCTGCCATCATCGATGAAAAGGGCAATATCCTTTCCCGCACGGAACAGTTCCGTGCTGAAGTGCTGAGCGGGGAAGTACAGGTATTCTCGGGACGCACGCCGTTTTCCCGCTGGGGATCCTGGCCGGTATTGTTGTTGTGCCTGGGTTTGCTGCTGCTGTGTTACAAAGTGGACGCGCAGTGGTTGAAGAACAAGCTGAACCTGAAAGAGGCGTTAAATACCAAGTAGGAACGCATAGAAACTGATGCTGAAAACCGACAGCATGCACGACAGCACGATGGCGGTGGCGACGAGGTTCTCGCAGTTCCGGTAGCGGATGGAAAAAACGTAAACGGTGATGCCAACCGGCATGCACGCCAGCAGCACGGCAGTACGCGCCCAGAGAATGTCCAGGTCGAAGACGAAAAAGGCCAGGAACCAGACCAGTCCGGGCAATACCAGCAGCTTCATGCCGGTGAGCACCAGCGCCATGGTGATCTCGCCTTTTACCCGGTAACGGTTGAGCCCCGCACCCAATGTCAGCAACGCGGCGGGAATGGCGGCGCGGCTGAGCAGTTCCAGCGATTCCAGCAGCGGTCCGTAGATCGGGATGCCGGCCAGGTTCACCAGGATGCCGGCAATCAGGCTGCCACTGATGGGATTTTTTACCAGGCCCGCTCCAATCTTGGCGAGATGGGCACGCACAGCACTGCCCTCCTCCCGCTTGAGTTCCGCCAGGACGGTCCCGAACGAAAGGATCAGCAGGTTGTTCAGGGAGATCAGCATGAACATCGGCACGAAGGCGGCCTCGCCCAGCAGCTCGAGGCAGATGGGTATGCCGAGGATGGTGACATTGGGGTATGCGCAGCCCATGCCGATGACACTGAGCCGGACCTGCCCCGGCCCAAAACGCAGGCGGGCGATCAGCATGCCGCCGAGGTAGACCGCGAGTATGGCCAGGTAATAGGACCATAACAGGTCCCAGTCCATGACATCGGGCAGGTCTGCCGTGGCAGTACCGTAAAACAGCATGCACGGCACGAGCCAGGTGAAGGTCAGTTTCTCCAGGGCCTGCACTTCCGGATCGCTGACGATCTGGTGGCGGGCAGCCAGCCAGGCGAGGAAGGCGATGGCCACGATGGGAAACAGGGTTTCGATGATGTACATGGTCCGGATCAAAAAAAATGCCGGCATGCATTAAAGCATGCCGGCATCGTTTTCGGAATTTCAGCAGTGATCTACTTGAGGTAGTAAGGCGTGCTGTCCTTCATCGTGGCAAACAGGTTGATCTCGTCGAACCGATCCAGCGCCAGCTTGCCCGTTTCGTTGAGGATGATATCGCCGTCCAGGGACGATTTCGCCACCCCGGACTCATTGTCCAGCCTGACCTGCACCAGCGTAAAGGCCGGTGAATCATTGTTCGGCACCTGCCACAGGTACGGGTTGCGAGTCTTCAGGCCCGGCATCACCAGGAAATGCATCATCCTGCCGTTGTCCGTCTCCTCCTCCCACGCGTACTTGATGCGGTAACCGGCCGCCGACGCCGTGAAGAGGTACCCGCGTGTGTCCTGGGCCTCGGCTACTGCCAGGAAAGTATCGAGGTCGCTGTCCTCGCGGTACTGCCGCCAGGCCGCTTCCACCGCGGCCTGCTGCTCCGGTGCCGACCAGTCGATCAGCGAAATACGGATGCCGGCATCGGTTTCATACTTCACCCCGGCGGCCTCGCCGGCCAGGGTCATTTTCGCCGCCGCCTGGGCGCCGACCGAAAACAGGGTAAACAGAATCAACACTGCCAAACCTTTAGTGGCTGACAATGAATGGATGAAGTGCTTCATTCCTGGTCCTCCTCGGATTTACTTGTGTGAATGAACTGGTATGTCGTTTAACGCATGATCAGGAACAACTGCTGGCTGCCCCGCCTGACATTCATGGCAACGGTGCCGGTGAAATCCTCGAGCAAATCCATCAGCTCCCGCTGGCTGCCGACCGGCTTGCGATTGACCGCCGTGATGATGTCGCCGGCTTCCAGGCCGTTGCGGAAGGCGCGGGTGCCCTGGCCGACTTCCTGCACAAGGACGCCTTCCACCTTGCCATAGGCCTCATGGCCGGAGGGAATGTTGCTGAGTACGGCACCGTCGAGCACGGATGTCGCGGCGGCCTTCTCGCCTGAATCATTTCCGGCCACATCAGGCGCATTGCCGATGGTGATGTCGTAGTTGAGACGGCGATTCTCGCGAATCAGGCCGATTTCCACTTCGCTTCCGGCACGGGTCAGGCCGATGGTGTTGCGCAGGTCAGAGGCATCCATGATGGTATTGCCGTCGACGGCAACGATGATATCGCCCGCCTCGATGCCGCCCTTCTCTGCGGGTGAACCCGGTTCCACGCTGGATACCACGGCGCCGACACTAACCTGCAGGTCGAGCGCCTCGACGACGTCAGGGGTCAGGTCGGTGATACGCACGCCCAGCAGGCCGCGGCGGATTTCGCCGAACTCGATCAGCTGGTTGACGACGGCCATCGCCATGTTGATAGGCACGGCGAAGCCGATCCCGACATTACCGCCGGCGGGTGAAATGATGGACGAATTGATGCCGATCAGGTTGCCGTTGAAATCCACCAGCGCACCACCCGAGTTGCCGGGGTTGATGGACGCATCGGTCTGGATGAAATCCTCGTAACCGTCGCCGTTGATACCTGTGTGGCGCCCCAGGGCGCTGACGATACCCGTGGTGACGGTCTGGCCGAGGCCGAAGGGGTTGCCGATGGCGGCCACATAATCGCCGACCTGCAATGTTTCGGAATCAGCC
>JALRBG010000119.1 GCA_023257855.1 Pseudomonadales bacterium
GATGCAGCTTCTATCTCTGGATTATTAATAAGTTGTTCAAAAATTGCATTTCCGCCCCAAAATGCTGAAGAAACCTTAGAATCTATGATGCAGGCTTGGGCAAGTCTTGACGAAGACGGTTTATTGTCTGTCCTAATGGACTCTGAAGAAGATTATTTCCTAGGTACCGATTCAAATGAAATTTGGATAGGTAATAGCGCGTTTATGAGGGCAGTTGTGGAGCAATTTGGTTCATTTGATTCAATTGATATAAGAAACATTGATAGAAAACTCCAGTATTCTCCTTCTGGTGATGCCGCTTGGTTTACTGATATTGCTGACTGGACTATCTCAATAGGACAAGAAAATATCGCTCTTTCTGGTGTTCGGATGACCGGAGTATTCACATATGAAAATGATTCGTGGAAGCTGCGAAATATGCATACATCTCTTGGGGTAAACGGTCAAGCTGCTGCCTATTAGGAAAACTTAAAAAAGCTTTTTAGGTCATATGTAGGTATAGGCTGTTGGGGGTTGACGCATTGGGTTGCTTAAAATCACCAAACATTCTGAAACGCTGTCGTATATCTGACCTCATGAACTGCGTCGACCATATCGATAGGAACAATAAATTCGTCATGGACTGTCAAGGCTGGGACATCCATACGCCTCAGCAGCCTTGCGACTTCAAAAACTAGATTGGCTTCTAGCCACGCATATTGTTGACCAACCGCCTTGCAGGCGCTCCTGCGCCGACGTCTCATCCAGGCCGGATGCTGTTGCATCCAATTTGGCCAGTGCGGCTTCCGGCGCCAGGGCATGCCAGGTTGTGGCGTTATTGTGTGGATTATCGGACATGGTCACATCATGAACGTTACTGCTTATATAGGTATAAGACGCTACCCGTTTTTCTGGACAAAGGGTAGGGCTTTGGTCGGCCCCATTGACCGTGAGTTTTTATGGGCCAGGATTAAGGGAATGCAGAATGGTGCTGTTATACTTCGCTGATTAACCAGGGACTGTTTACCGTTTTTTACCCTATGCCCAACCTGAAGGACATTTCCCGCTCAACACGCATCATGGCCGCAGCCGGTACCGGCATCCTGCTGCTGCTGTTGGCGTCGGTCGTGGCGAGCTGGCATTACAACCTGTCGCATGGCGGGTGGTGGTTCGTGCGTTCCACGGTGTTCCTGTTGGTATTCATGGCGCTGGTCTGGCGCCTGAGCGTGCATATCCAGAATCACTGGCTGCGTTTCCTGGTGGCGTTCGTCGCCGTGGAGGGCCTGGTGATCTTCACCGCCTCGCGCGTCATATCGTTCTACCTGCAGGGCGAAAGCTTCAACGAAGAGTTCTTCTTCCACGCCAACATGCAGACCTTCGAGTTTGGCCTCAATGCCTTTCCCGGCATCGTCGCCCTGGCCATCGGCTACCTGCTCATCGTCGCTGTGCTGGCCTACTTCTTCACCGCCGAAGCGCACAAGGTGGACCTGCAGGACAAGACTCTGCTTATTGTTCCGGGCCTGATCCTTTCTATGGCGGTCGATCCGGATATCACCAGCGGCGCCTCCTTCCTCATGCGTAATGCCAATACGCAAAGCGACATGGCCCTGGCCGACATCGACTGGGAGGCCACCGGGCTCAACGAGCAGGCGCTTTACCGGATGATCGGCGACATTGCGCCGGGCAAGAACGTGGTCATGATCTACCTGGAAAGCATGGAAAAGATGTACACGGACGAAAGCGTGTTTCCCGGCCTGACCCCGTTCATGAATTCCCTCGCCGATGAAGCGCTGTCCTTCGAGAACATTCGCCAGACCCAGGGCACCAACTTCACCGTCGCCGGCATCGTTGCTTCCCAGTGCGGCACGCCGCTGCTGATTCCGCCGGGTCCCGGCGGCAACGACATCCTGCGCAACGGCTTCCTCCAGGAAGCGGTCTGCGTGGGCGATGTTCTCGATGCCGCCGGCTACCGCCAAGTGTTCATGGGCGGCGCCTCCACGCGCTTTGCCGGCAAGGGCATGTTCCTGGCCGCGCACGGCTACGAGGAAGTGCTGGGCCTGGAAGAACTGCGTCCCCTGATGGACGACCCCGACTACCTCAACCGCTGGGGTTTGTATGATGAAACCCTGCTCGACCTGGCCATGGACAAGTTCGACGAACTTGCCGCCAACCCCCGGCAGCCGTTCAACTTCACCGTGCTTACCGTCGACGCGCATGGCCCGGATGGCACGCCGTCGACCGCCTGCGAACCCTACGACCTGATCGACAACACCAGCTTTCACGCCGTGCACTGCACCGACCAGATGCTGGGAAAATTCGTCAATCACCTTAAGCAGAGCCCTGCCTGGGAGAACACGGTCGTGTTCATGATGAGCGACCACCTGCACATGCGGAATATCGGCATGGAATTTTATCCGCCGGATTACGATCGCAAGATCTTCGTCAACATCCTCAATGGCGGCGTCAGCGGCAAGATCGAAAAGGAAGGCACGCACATGGACCTGGCGCCGACCCTGCTCAACCTGATGGGCGTTGGTCACCAGCAGGTCTTCCTCGCGGGCACCACCTTGCTTGAGCCTGGTGGTAAGGTCAACTTCACTGACCGCGAATTCTCCGAGCGCTTTGCCGCCATCCGCTACATCAATACCAACCTGCTGTCGCAGATCGAGACGCCGCTGTGCGAGGCGAACCCGCTCTACAGCCACGTGCAGGGATCGCAGCTGCGCGTCGCCGGCAAGGAAGTGAACCTCACCCAGAGCGGCCGCCCGATGTCCATGGAACGCATCGGCGACACCCACGCGCTGTTCACCCTGGTCAGCACCGAGGGCAAGGTAGGGCTGAGTTTTCCGGTGAACCTCAGGCACCTGGAATACGAGATCTTCCAGTTCCGCGACAACAGCTTCTTTATTCTCACGCCTGCCGATGGCATACGGCGCATCTACCCGGACTTGCCCGACTACAACGGTTTGGGCGTGTTGTTCGGCAACCTGCAGGGCGGTTTCGAACTGCTGGCTGCCGACCTGTCCTTCGATAACGGCTTCACCATCAATGCCGATTGCAACGGGTTGCTCCGCAAAGCACGTGACTACGACAGTGACGGTCTCGAATACAAGCTGGGTGAGATCTGTGAAAACGAAGTACCGGAAGGCAATGTCTGGCGCGACAGCGAAGGCAGCCTCACCCTGAGCACCATCGCCTATTCCGGCGAGCGCTTCCAGGCCGACTTCCGCCGCAACACCCGCGGCTGGTACACGGTGACCGCCTACCAGCCCCTGGAACCGGTGGCGCCCGAAGGGGTGTGCGATGCCTTCTACCAGAGCCAGGAGATGCTCATCCCCGGTGTCCAGTCCGAGAACGGGCCCGTCAGCCTGATCCTGAAAAAGATCCCGGGCATCACCCTGACCTTCGAACTGGGCCCGGCTACGCCGCTGCCCTGAGGGTCCGATCTTCCTTGTTTTACCTGAAGGTACGAGTAGGCCGGATAATACCCTCTGGGGCATAAAGATGCGCAGCATCGCATCCGGCATTGCTGACGTGAATGAATCGCTCGATCACGACGCATTTGACCAATATCAGCAAAACCGAATCCCCAATTGCTTTTGCCGGCAATTTTCTCTAGTTTTCCTGTCTTCGGCGCCAGCCGGGAAACCCGTAAAAATAGCGACCCGCGATCATGGGCAAACAAGGGGCAGGGGTATGCACCAGGCAAGAACGTCCACACTGAAAAACTCCGTAAAGATGCTGGCCGCCACCATCGGCCTGGCCAGCGCCACGCTCGTCAGCGCCCAGACCCAGCTGCTCTGGGGCGACCTGCACCTGCACACCAACCTGTCCACGGATGCCTTCGCCACCAACAACAAGGGCGTGACGCCCGACATGGCCTATCGTTTCGCCAAGGGCATTCCCATCCTGCATCCGAACCTGGATGACTGGGTGCGCATCGGCCGACCGCTCGACTTCCTCGCCATCACCGACCACGCCACCAATCTCGGCATCGATGTCATGGCGCTGGAAGGACACCCCCTGTTGCAGGCCACCCCGCGCGGCCGCGACGTGATCGAGAAACTCCAGGCCATGGCCGGCGATGCCCGCAGCGGCTTCATGCGCTACCAGCCCGAGGACGGCAACCGCGCCGAACTGGCCGAGCAGATTTTTTCCCCGGCCATGCGTGCCGCCGGCTGGCAGATGCAGGTAGACGCCGCTACTCGCCATAACGTGCCCGGCGAGTTCACCACCTTTTATGCCTGGGAATGGACCTCGCTGATCCCTAGCGAGCAGGGCCTCAAGAACCTGCACCGCAACGTGATCAGCAATGCCGACAGCACGGATGCGGCCATGCAGTTCGTGCCCTTCAGCAACCAGGACAGCCTCGACCCCGAAGCGCTGTTCGCGTTCCTGGACAACACGGCTGACAGAACCGGCCTCGATTTCGTCGCCATTCCACACAACTCCAATATCTCCGGCGGCCTGATGTTTGCCGACCAGGATTCCCAGGGCCGGCCCATCGACGCCATCTACGCCCGTGAACGCATGCGCTGGGAACTGCTGATGGAAATCACGCAGATGAAAGGCACCTCCGAAACCCATCCCGCCTTGTCGCCGAATGACGAGTTCACCAATTACGAGATCCGCAACAAGCTGCTCACCGGGCAGGTGATGGAGCCGACGCCGGCCGATTATGCGCGCGGCGGCCTGCTTTCCGGCATGCAGATCGAGGACAGGATCGGCGAGAACCCGTTCAAGTTCGGCTTCGTTGGCGCCTCCGACGGCCACGTTGGTATGTCGGCGGTGGAGGAAGACAACTTCTTCGGCAAGATCGGCAGCGATTCCAAGCTGAGCCAGCGCGCCGCGTCGCAGGAGCAGAACCTGGTGTTTCCCGCCTGGGACATGAGCGCCTCCGGACTCACCGGCGTGTGGGCGGATGAGAACACCCGCGAATCCATCTTCGCCGCGTTCAAGCGCCGCGAAGTGTACGGCACCACCGGCCCGCGCATTTCCCTGCGCGTGTTCGGCGGCTTCAACTTCAACGCCCGCGACGCTCGCGCCAACGACATCGCCGCCGTCGGCTACCGCAAGGGCGTGCCCATGGGCTCGGACCTCACCGCCGCACCGCGCAACCGTGCGCCGTCGTTGTTGATTCACGCCGCCAAGGACGAGATTGGCGCCAACCTCGATCGCATCCAGGTGATCAAGGGCTGGATCGATGCCGATGGCAATGCGCAGGAACAGGTGTATGACGTGGCGTGGTCGGATGACCGCCGCAGGGATGCCGACGGCAAATTACCGCCGGTCGGCAATACCGTGGACGTCACCACCGGTTACTACACCAACGCCATCGGCGCGCCGCAGCTGGCCGTGGTGTGGGAAGACCCCGATTTCGACCCGGCCCTCAATGCCTTTTATTACGTGCGCGCGATCGAGATCCCGACGCCCCGGCACACGCTGTATGACGCCCTGGCGCTGGAGATTCCGGTGGACCAGACCAGGTGGCCGGCCACCATCCAGGAACGCGCCTACTCGAGCCCGATCTGGTACACACCGTAACTGAAAAATTCGGATGGTAGGCCGGATAAGGCGCCTTGCGACGCATCCGGCAAGGCACGCACACGCTGCCTGAATATTTAACCCGGCGAAATGCCTATGTTTGCATGTTTACAAGGAGTCACCCGATGAACACCGTGATCAAATCATCCCTGGCATTGACCTTCCTGGCACTCATCGCCTGCGGCGGCGACCAACCCGCCGATACACCCGCGCCGGCCATGCCGACCGCGCAAACCTCGGCACCTGCGCCGCAAGCGCCCGCCTGCAACCGCGGCTGCCTCATCGAAATGGCCAACATCTACGTGGCGGCCCTGGCGGCGAACGACCCGAGCATTCCGCCGCTGGCCGACGACATCGCCTTTGTGGAAAACGTCACCCGCATGCAGCCGGGCGAAGGCCTGTGGGAAAGCACGGTGGAGGGCCCGTCCACCTTCGCCATCTTCGTGCCTGATGTGGAATTGCAGCAGGTGGGTTTCCTCGGCGTCATGAAACGCCGCATTGCAGTTGAGAACGGGGGCGACAATGGCGCGGAAGAACAACCCATCGTGTTTGCCATTCGTCTCAAGCGCGGTGACAACGGCCAGATCACCGAGGCTGAACACCTGGTGTCCGCCATTCGCCCCGACTTCCTGGCCAACCTGCAATCACCCCGGCCGGGTTTGCTGGCGCAAGTGCCTGAAGAATCACGTTTGTCCTACGACGCCCTCGCCACCATGGGCATGGCGTATTACGACGCGCTCGATGACAACGACGGCTCACTGATGCCGTTCGCTGACGACTGCGAGCGCCACGAGAACGGCATGATCACTGCCGGCCCGCAGACGGGTCCCGGTCCGGTCATTCCCGGTGATGCATCACAGGCACCGGTGGCACGCACGTGCGCCGCGCAGCTCGACAGCCTGACCTTCACCTACATTGACCGCATCGAGAACCGCCGCCTGGTTGCCGTCGACCCGGTCACCGGCCTGGTCATGGGGCTGTCCCATTTCCGTCACCCGATGGACAACCTGCCGTACGATGTGATCCACACCGACGGCTCCACTTCGCAGCGCACCAACGACAACATGCCGTTCCAGCCGTTTGACCTGCCGGCTGCGCACATCTTCAAGTTCGGTGCCGACAGTCAGGTGCACGAGATCGAGGCCATGGGCTTTACCGCGCCGCTGGATTCCCCGACCGGCTGGGAGTGATAACCTGAGAACTTCAGGCCGTCATCTGACGCCATAAAAAACGAACGACCTGGAATGGGGCGCCGCATAGCGTGCCCAGGGGAAGGGTTGATTCGCTACGCCGCGATTTCCCGCAGCACTTCCGGATGACTGCGCGCCACCTTGACCAGGGTATTTGCCGCACTATCGGGCTCCTTGCGGCCTTGTTCCCAGTCGCGAATGGTGCCGACAGGCACACCCAGGAGTGTGGAAAATTCCTGCTGGGTCATCTTGAGTTCCTTCCTGACGATCAGCACCATCAACTGGTCGGGCGAATAACGGCGATGGGGTGCGCCAGCTTTTCGAATAGATCGCCAGCAACCAGGTTTCATA
>JALRBG010000166.1 GCA_023257855.1 Pseudomonadales bacterium
TTCAGCCATAGTCAGGCCGGTCAGCGCCACGCGCAGGCGGTTGCCGGGGGGCTCGTTCATCTGGCCGTACACCATGGATACTTTTGAATTGGTAAAGGTGTTGGTGTCGATAACGCCGGCTTCCTGCATTTCGTGGTAGAAGTCGTTACCTTCACGGGTACGCTCACCGACACCGGCGAATACGGACAGACCAGAGTGCTCGGTGGCGATGTTGTTGATGAGCTCCATCATGGTCACGGTCTTGCCCACACCCGCGCCGCCGAACAGGCCCACTTTACCGCCCTTGGCGAACGGGCAAACCAGGTCGATCACCTTGATGCCGGTTTCCAGCAGTTCTTCGGAAGCCGCCTGCTCTTCATAGCTCGGCGCCTTGCGGTGAATCGGCATCCTTTCCTTTTCGCCGATGGGGCCGCACTCGTCGATTGGCTCGCCCAGCACGTTCATGATACGACCGAGGGTTTCCACGCCTACCGGGATGCTGATCGCGGCACCGGTATCGCTGACGTTCAGGCCGCGGCGCAGACCCTCGGTGGAACCCAGGGCGATGGTGCGAACGACGCCGTCACCCAGCTGCTGCTGGACTTCCAGTGTGATACTGGTGTTGTCCACCGCAAGGGCGTCATAGACCCTGGGCACGGAATCCCGCGGGAATTCCACGTCTATCACAGCGCCAATAATTTGTACGATACGACCGCTACTCATGTCCGGTTCCTCTTGTGTTCAATCTTGCACTAATTGCTAATCAAAAATTCCAAAAATTCCTGCAGCGCCGCTACTTTTAAAGGGCTGCTGCGCCGCTGACGATTTCCGACAGTTCCTGCGTAATCGCTGCCTGGCGCGCCTTGTTGTACACCAGCTGCAGCTCGTTGATGAGCTCGCCGGCATTGTCCGTGGCGCTCTTCATGGCGATCATGCGCGCCGCCTGCTCACAGGCATTGTTTTCCACGACTGCCTGGTACACCTGGGACTCGATATAACGGGCCAACAGGCCGTCCAGCAGTTCGCGGGCATCGGGTTCGTAAATGTAGTCCCAGTGATGTTTCAGCTCGCCATCTTCGGCAGCCTGCAGGGGTAGCAGCTGTTCGACGGTCGGCTTCTGAGTCATGGTGTTGACGAATTCGTTGGACACCAGGAACAGCCTGTCGATATTGCCGCTCGCAAAGTTGTCCAGCATCACTTTCACACCGCCGACCACGTCTTCGACGGCAGGCTTGTCGCCAATACCGCGAATAGCCGCCACGACCTTGCCGCCGTAACTGTTGAAGAAGCTGGCACCCTTGCCGCCAATGGCGCAAATTTCGATTTCAACATCTTCTTCATGCCAGCCCTTCATGGCAGTGATCATGGTCTTGAACAGGTTGATGTTCAGGCCGCCACAAAGGCCGCGGTCGGTGGAGACCACGATGAAACCAACCCGCTTGACCGGGCGTTCTTCCATGTAGATATGGCGGTATTCCGGGTTCGAGTTGGCCAGGTGGCTGACCACGGCGCGGATGTTTTTCGCATAGGGCTTGCCCAGTTCCATCTGTTCCTGGGCCTTGCGCATCTTGCTCGCCGCAACCATTTCCATGGCGGAAGTGATCTTCTGAGTATTCTTGATACTCCCGATCTGGTTGCGAATTTCTTTTCCGACGGCCATGGTGGTTTACCAGCTCTGAGTTGAGACGAACTTGTCCATCGCTTCCTTGAAGGAAGCCTTGATGTCATCGTTCCAGTCACCTGTTGAATTGATCTTCTTCATCAGGTCGCCGTGCTCGGCGTTCATGTACGACAACAGGGCGCCTTCGAAGTCGGCGATCTTGTTCAGCTCCACCTGTTTCAGGTAACCCTCGTTGGCGGCGAAAATGACAATGCCCATTTCGGCAACCGACAGGGGTGAATACTGTTTCTGTTTCATCAGTTCGGTCACGCGCTGGCCATGTTCCAGCTGGGCGCGGGTGGCTTCGTCCAGGTCAGAGGCGAACTGGGCGAAGGCCGCCAGCTCGCGGTACTGGGCGAGTGACAGGCGGATACCGCCGCCGAGTTTCTTGATGATGCTGGTCTGGGCGGCACCACCCACACGGGATACAGACAGACCGGCGTTCATCGCGGGACGGATACCGGAGTTGAACAGGTTGGTTTCCAGGAAGATCTGGCCGTCGGTAATGGAGATCACGTTGGTCGGTACGAAGGCGGATACGTCACCAGCCTGGGTTTCGATGATCGGCAGTGCGGTCAGCGAACCGGTCTGGCCCTTGACCTTGCCATCGGTGAATTTCTCTACGTATTCGGCGTTAACGCGCGCCGCTCTTTCCAGCAGGCGGGAGTGCAGGTAGAACACGTCGCCAGGGTAGGCT
>JALRBG010000220.1 GCA_023257855.1 Pseudomonadales bacterium
GATATAAAGCGGTTGGAGACTGCTTGCGTGCCTTCCTTCGCTTCGCGCAATACCAGGATGTCATCTGTGCCGAACGTCTCGCCATCAAGGGTAAGGCTGCCGTCTTCCTGCAGCTGGTTAAGCGATTTTGCATCCAGTCCTCGGCTCAGCTGGCGGTACTTGTTCAGGTCCTTGCCCAGGCGCTTGCCCAGTACAGGGAGGTTCGGCTTGGCGAAAAGATTGATGTAGCGGCCTTCATCCGTGGAGTACTCGATGCTCTTCACGTTAAGCTCGCCGGCGATGTAATCGGCGAGTCGGGCGATTTCGTCGAGCATGTCCTGGCTTTCGTGGATGATGGTGAGCCGGCTCAGCGGTATCTTGGTCTTGATTTTCACCTGCTCGCGTTTCTGGCGGCCGAGCAGGATGATGTTCTGCATGCGGGTCACCGCCTGCTCCAGCACCGGCTGGATGAAGTCCTGCTCGGCTTCCGGGTAGGCGCACAGGTGGACCGAATCGGGGCGCTCCTTGGCATTGCCGGCAAACACGGCCAGCTCACGGTAAATATGTTCGGCCAGGAAGGGCGCAAAGGGAGCCATGCACACCGTCAGTTCGCTGATCGTGGTGTACAGCGTCTGGTAGGCAGCCGCCTTGTCGTCGGTCATTTCCTCCACCCAGAAGCGGGAGCGGTTGAGGCGGATATACCAGTTGGTCAGGTCTTCGATGAATTCGAACAGTGCCGGCACTACGTTGTAGAGTTTGTACTCTGCCATCTCGCGGGCCACGTTGGCTTTCAGCGACTGCAGGCGCGAGAGTAACCACTGGTCCGTGATGTTGTCGGAGGTGACAGCACCGGTTGCCGCCTGCCAGCTGTCGATGGCGGCATAGGTCTGGAAGAACTTGAAGGAGTTGTACCAGGGCAGCAGGGCGCGGCGCACCATGTCCTTCACACCGGCGTCGGTGAAACGCTGCTCCTCGGCTTTCACCAGGCCGGAGTTGATCAGGTACAGGCGCAGGGCGTCGGCACCATACTCCTCCATCAGGATGTCGGGCGGCGTGTAGTTCTGCAGACGCTTGGACATCTTCTTGCCGTCCTCGGCCATGACGATGCCGTTGACGATGACATTGCGGAACGCCGGCTTGTCGAACAGCGCGGTGCTCAGCACCAGCAGGGTGTAGAACCAGCCGCGCGTCTGGTCCAGGCCCTCGGCGATGTATTCAGCCGGAAAGCCGGCCTCGAACAACTCGCGGTTCTCGAACGGGTAATGCAGCTGCGCATAGGGCATGGAGCCGGATTCGAACCAGCAGTCCAGGACCTCATCGATGCGCCGGTAAGTGCCTGCCTCGCCATCGATGGTGAAGGTGAGTTCGTCGACATATTCACGGTGCAGGTCGGTGACGCGCACGCCGGTGTACTTTTCCAGTTCGTCGATGGAGCCCATGCACACCATGGCGTCAGTGGTGTCGTTGATCCAAATGGGTAATGGGGTTCCCCAATACCTGTTCCTGGAAATGCACCAGTCGATGGCGTTTTCCAGCCAGTTGCCCATGCGGCCGTCCCGAATGTGGTCGGGTACCCAGTTGATCTGCTGGTTGGCGGCGCTGACGCGTGACTTGATCTGCTCTACCTTCACGTACCAGGACGGGATGGTGCGGTAGATGATGGGCGTATCGGAACGCGGGCAGAACGGATAGCTGTGCTGGTACACCTCCTGTATGTAGAGTTTGCCCTCGTCCTTCAGGCGGCGAATGATGTCCTTGTCGGCGTCCTTCACGTACACGCCGGCAAAGTCGCTGACCTCGCTGGTGAACTTGCCTTCCAGGTCCACCGGACATACCAGCGCGGTGATGCCGTTGGTCTTCATGACGCGGAAGTCGTCCTCACCGAAGGCGGGAGCCTGGTGCACAATGCCGGTACCTGCTTCAGTACTGACGTAGTCGTCGGCGACGACCTGGAACGCGCCCTCGGCTTTCATGCCGGTGAAGTAGGGAAACAGCGGCTCGTAGGTTTTGCCCACCAGTTCACTGCCAGGGTGTTCACTGATCACTTCCAGGTGTTTGCCCTTGCCGACGGCCTCCAGGCGGTCCTTTGCCAGGTAGATGACCTTGTCCAGGTCGGTGTCGCGCACTTTTACATACGTGATATTGAGGTTCACACACAGGGCGAGGTTGGAGGGCAGCGTCCAGGGCGTGGTGGTCCAGGCGCTCATGTAGGCGTCTTCGTCATGCAGCCTGAACAGTACCGTGATGGCGGGGTCCTGCACGTCCTGGTAGTTGGAGCCGGCCTCGAAGTTTGACAGCACCGTGCCGAGTGCGGTCGAGAAGGGCACGACCTTCACGCCGCGGTAGACCAGGTCCTTGTCCCACAACTGCTTCATGACCCACCAGACGGACTCCATGAAGGAGGGGTCCATGGTCTTGTAGTCGTTGTCGAAGTCCACCCAGCGGCCGATGCGGGTGATGGTCTTGCGCCACTCGGCAGTGTAACGCTGGACGATCTTTCGGCATTCGTCGTTGTATGCCTTTACGCCCATCTTCTCGACAGCCTCGATGGCGGACATGCCGAGCGCCTTATCGATCTCGTGCTCGATAGGCAGGCCGTGGCAGTCCCAGCCGAAGCGGCGCTGCACGTAGTAGCCCTTCATGGTGTAGTAGCGGGGAATGATGTCCTTCAGCGTGGAGCCCACCAGGTGGCCGTGGTGGGGCAGGCCGGTGGCGAACGGCGGGCCATCATAAAAGATGTAGGGCGGCTTGCTGGCGCTGGCTTCCAGGGATTGCTCGAAAACCTTGTCCTTTTCCCAGTATGCCAGTACGTCATGTTCTGCCTGGACGAAGGAAAAGCCCTCGCTGGATTGTTCGTTCTGTTCTGTCACGCGATTGCCTTGTTGTTGCTACACACTGAAAAGATCATGCTGTTAATAACAAGCACCGGAAATAAAAAACCCGCCTGGTGGCGGGTTTTTCAAACTTTACTCAAAGCTCTACTCTTCATCCGCCCGGTCAGCGTCGAATAATGTAAATAAAGAAGGAATAGATTGCCCTGCTGTTCATGGCCGTGAAGGATAGACTTTTATTGTTGTTTGTCAAGTACTTGGAGGGTTTTGCCAGGTTATTGTGCAAATAATGGGGAATATTGGGCGCAAGTGTGGATAGCAGGTGATTGTGCCTCGGGTGGCAGGTTTTTTTTTACGTAAAGTAGGCTATATTTTCCTCGAATCCGCCAGGCCTCGCGACAGACGATGCCGGTGTCACGAGGGGAAGTCTTTGCAATGAAATTCATGTCCTGCAGCGCTGCGCTGCTCATCCTGTTGTCCCTGGCCGCTTCGGCCCAGGAAGGTTATCCGCTGGACGGCACCTGGCGCGGCGAATGGGGCCAGCCCGGTGGTGAAATGACCATGGCCGTTGTCGTCATGAACTGGGACGGCGAAGCCATCAACGGCCGCATCAATCCCGGCCGCAACATGACCTTCTTTGAAGAGGCCAGTCTCGATCCCGACACCTGGACCGTGCGATTTACCTCCACTTCCAAAGCCGGCGAACCGATCGTATTCGAAGGTGTGCTGGAAAATATCGGCTCCTACAACCGGACCATCTCGGGCACATGGACCATCGCGGGTGTCGACAACGCACTGACGCTGACCCGTGAGTGAATCCAGAGAGACAAGAAGTATGAACTTGAAAATGCATTACATATCGATACTCGCCATTGCCTCGATCCTGTCAGCCTGCACTGATTCCGGCGACCAGCCAGCCGATACAGCGCAATTATCCGCGCCGCCGCCGCAGGAGATGGCGCGGGAAACACCGCGTTACCCGGATGGCACCGTACGCTTCGATCGCGTTCCCGGCGAACTGGGTTACTGGAACAATCCCAGCAAGCATTCACTGGTTGAAGACGGTGTGAATGTCGCCATGGATAACAACGGCAAACTGGCCAATATTGATGACGCCGAGCAGGTGGCGCCGTTCATGCCCTGGGCTCTGGGCCTGTACAAGTATCGCCAGGCCAACGATTTTGCCGATGATCCGGTCAATGCCTGTATTTCGCCGGCCGGTCCCAGGCACCTGCATTACACCGGCGGTTTCCGCATCATCCAGGACCGCAACTACGATCGCATCTACATCCTGTTCGGTGGCGGCAATCGCGGCTGGCGCCTGATCCACATGGACGGCAGGGAAGCACCAAATCCGGATGAAGTGGTCGGCACCTATTACGGACACTCGACCGGGCACTGGGACGGCGATACCCTGGTTGTGCAGTCCAGCGGTTTCAACGACCGTTTCTGGTTCTCCAACGGCGGACTGGCGC
>JALRBG010000265.1 GCA_023257855.1 Pseudomonadales bacterium
GCATATTTCCGGATTCGCATCATCGAAACATAATGAATTCTAAGCCTCAGCCAATTCTCTCCGGTGAAATCGTCCTGGTTTGGCACATCATACAACTGGGGATAATCCATCATGTTATCCAGCACCTGTAGGTCGGCCTCGAGCAGATTCTGCCGCGACCCTGCCAGCAATGCCTCTGAATTTTGCTGTATCTGGTAGCCGACAAAGAGCAGTGAAGCGACAATGGATATGCCGCCGATTATTTCTGCCAATAACGCATATTTTTTTAGTTTTTCCTTCACAGCCACCCCCTCCGGAAGCCATAAAGTGCATGATTCAGGGCTGTTTTACCCAAAAAAAAAGGCCTTTTAACAGCCAAAGCGAAAATGTCAGCTACGGGTCGCAAACGGACATTATGCATTTTTGTAGTATATTCATTAAAAAGTGCACACTAGTTTCTGAAACGTAAACATACAGGCTCAAATAGGTTGGAAAATGAAAATCAGAACGATACTCCCTGTCACCACAACACTCCTGTTTTTAATTGCATGTAGTCCTGATGAACCCACCTCAGCTTCATCCCCGCAGCCGACTGTAAATAACGACACCATGGATATCGTTACCCGGGGACCTGCCACGGTTGATACGGCCCGCCTGATCGCTGCGGATTCCGAGCCGGAAAACTGGATGGCTTATGGACGCACCTACTCACAGCAGCATTACAGTCCTCTCAATCTGATCAATACCGACAATGTGGCACAACTGGGCCTTGCCTGGTATGCGGATTTCAACATTCCCCGCGGGCAGGAAAGCCAGCCCATGGTTGTGGACGGGGTAATCTATGTCACCACGGCGTGGAGCAATGTCAGGGCCTACGATGCTGTCACTGGTGAGACTTTATGGGAATTCGACAGTGAGGTGCCCCGTGACTGGGGGGTGCGTGCCTGCTGCGATGTGGTCAATCGAGGCGCAGCATTATGGAACGGTAAAGTGTATGTAGGCACCATTGACGGTCGCATGATAGCTATCGATGCTGAAACAGGCGCCAGGGTCTGGGAAACCGATACCCTGGTAACCCGTGAGCTGGCGTACACCATCACGGGTGCACCACGAATCGTCAACGGGAAAGTAATCATCGGGAACGGTGGTGCCGAATACGGTGTACGCGGGTATGTCACCGCAATGGATACCGAAACAGGCGAGATTCTCTGGCGCTTTTTCACGGTGCCCGGCAATCCTGCTGACGGTTTTGAAGACGATACCATGCGCATGGCAGCCGAAACCTGGAATGGTGAATGGTGGGCGCTGGGGGGTGGCGGCACGGTCTGGGATTCCATGGCCTATGATCCTGAACTGAACCTTCTCTACATAGGCACCGGGAACGGCTCACCCTGGAACCAGGCAATACGCAGCCCGGGTGGCGGTGACAACCTGTTTCTCTCATCGATAGTTGCCCTGAACCCTGATGACGGCTCCTATGTCTGGCACTATCAGACCACCCCTGGAGAAACCTGGGATTACACAGCGACCCAGCCCATCATGCTTGCCACCCTTCCTATAGATGGCGAGGACCGGAAAGTTGTCATGCAGGCACCTAAAAACGGATTCTTCTATGTCCTGGATGCCGCCACTGGCGCCTTTATTTCTGCCCGGCCTTTTGCCACCGTGAACTGGGCCACAGGCATCGATCAGGAAACAGGCCGCCCCATGGAAAACCCGGATGCCCGCTTTGACCAGACCGACCGGGCCTATGCAGTGCAGCCTGGACCAGGCGGGGCCCACAATTGGCACCCCATGGCCTACCATCCTGGCACTGGTATGGTGTATCTCCCATCAACCGACAGTGTGTTCATCTATGCACAGGACAAAACGTTCGATCCTGATCCGCTGACTTCCAACATCGGTGTCGATACGGCAGCAGGTGTCGCTGAACTGGGACCCAATGCCACTTCCGATATGCCGCGCGGCAATTACACGGTGGCGTGGAATCCGGTGACCCAGGAAGAAGGCTGGCGCATCCCGGGCAACACGGCAGGCATACTGGCTACCGGTGGCGGCCTGATATTCAAGGGGAATAGCGCGGGTATTTCGGCCTATGATGCCGTGGACGGCACAGAACTGTGGACATCGCTTGATACCCAGACTGGTGTGGAAGCCGCGCCGGTAACCTATGCCATTGACGGTGAGCAATACCTTGCGGTTGTGGCCGGAAGCTCCAGTTCCAACTACTATGCGCCGGATTATTCCCGGCTGCTGGTGTTCAAGATCGGTGGTAATACCCAATTTCCCCCGATGATCTCCTACACGCCACCTGAACTAAACCCGCCGCCCTCGGTAGCGTCCAGCGAGCAGATTGCGCGCGGTGAAGATCTCTACGGGGATACCTGCTGGATCTGCCATGAAACACCGGGCAATGCCGGCGGCATGGGCAGGCGCGGCCTGTTTCCGGACCTGATCCTGTCTCCCGCCCTGACCAGTCCGGAACTCTTCAGCGCCATCGTCATTGATGGTGTACGCAGTGAGAATGGCATGACTTCATTTGCCAATGTGGTGGATGCACAGGGGGCCGAAGATTTACGCGCGTACATTATTGAGCGGGCCAATATTACACAGCGTGCAAGGCAGTGATTATTTCGACCTGGAGCACAGCTATAACGCCATGTTATCTGCAAGATATGGTCAAAACGTCAGCGATGGGGCGTTGGCAGACCCGCTTCAATTCACTCAGGCAAGCCGATCAACCGTGACATTCCTGCCCCAACAGCGGGAAATCAGCGCGCACTGATCGGCCAGGTTGCCGCTCGAATAGAATGCCACTCCCCCGTCAACGCCAGCTGCGTCCAGCAGGGCGTTTTCCTCGAGGACGCTGGCCAGTCGCCTGGCCACGGCATCGTCCGTGTCGATGATCGCCACGGACTCTCCTGCCACTGCCCTGATCTGTTCTTCGATGTAGCTGTAGTGGGTGCAACCGAGCACCAGGGTGTCGGCGCCCTGGTCCAGCAGCGGCTGCACATACTGCGCCACGGCGGCGCGCGTCTCGGCGCTGTCGAGATCGCCGCGCTCGACGCGCTCGACCCAGCCCGGACAGGCCTGCAGCAGCAGCTGGCGGCCGTT
>JALRBG010000270.1 GCA_023257855.1 Pseudomonadales bacterium
CGCCTACACCGCCGATCACGCCGAGCACGAGCGCCATGCCGGCCTCAGGCACCCGGGGCACCAGCATGCCGGACAAGATGCCGCCCATGTCGGGCAGCACGCGTATGGCGCAGTACAGGACGGTAATAAACATCAGGCCGATGAAGAACTTCATGGCCGCTTCCAGCATCTGGTAGCGACCGATCCAGACGATCACCAGGGCTGCCAGGGCGTGGATAGCGCCCCACGCGCCCACTGACAGGCCGGGGAAGAAGGCGTAGGCCGCCAGGCCGCAGGCGGCCATCATCGCGGCCGCCACCATGAAGGTCCACAGGAACAGGTAGACCACGAAGTACCAGCTGAAGAATCGGGGCAACCGGTCGATCCAGCCCTCGAGCAGCGTGGTGTCGGTAGCCAGCTGCCAGCGGCCGATGCCTTCGGTGATCACGAACTTGAGAATGCCGCCGAAGATCACTGCCCACAGCAGAACCGTGCCGAATTGTGCACCTGCTGCAGAGGCCGCCACGATATCGCCGGCGCCAAGGCCCGTTGCTGCCACGATGATGCCGGGGCCCGTCCGCCTGAGCAGGTTCAAGACGCTCATGGTGCGATGCCCATGCGGGTACAAACCCCCTGGCCGTAGGCGCGCAGTTCCGCGAGAAATGCCGCTGCCTCGGGCTTTTCCTGTATAAGCTCGTCCAGGCGTGAGAAAAATGTCTTTGCATCGAGCCCGACGCCGTTGGGATTGGCAGTCAGTTGCTCTGTGCACCAGGCCTGCCAGCGCGCCTGCTCATCAGCGTCCAGTGTGTCGGGATAGTTGCGGGCCCGGTAGCGAAACAGCATTTCAGGCAGGCGCGGGTCCTGGAACGGCGGCGACAACGCGTGCAGCGCATCCGGCGGCGAGTGACGTATGTCGTCCATCAGGCCCTTGTCCTGACCGGAAAAGAAGCCGCCGCTGTACAGCATGTGATCGGGGTCCGTCGACTCCGGATGGTCCGGCTCGGCGAATACCCTGCGCAATTTATCCGGCAGCGTTACATCTGCCAGGATTTTGCCGCGATGCCGCTCACAGGCGGCCAGGTCAACGCGCCATTGTCTGGCGGCCTGCTCATCTAGCGTGGTCAACGGTGCCAGCGCAGGACACTTGTTGATGTGCACTGTTTTCAGGGCAACCCGTTCCTCGCCCTCGGTCAAGTCGTCGTTGCGGGTAAACAACAGATGGCGGATGGCGTCCGGCTCGAGATCGAGCCAGGTCTCGGGATCCTGGTTCAGGTCGAATACGATGATGCCGTTCTGGTTGGTGGGATGCAGCATCAGCGGCATGACCACGCCGAGGCAGCCGCGGCTGGCGGGAAACATGCCCGATACGTGCAGCACCATATCCTTTTTCTTCAGGTCCAGCAGCGGCTTGACCCGGTTCTTGCTGCGCAGCTGGTAAAGCCAGTCGTAAAGCTTGGGTTGGGCCGTTTTCACCAGTTTCGCCATATCGATGGTGGCACGCACGTCCGACAGGGCATCGTGGGCACCCACGTGCTCGATAGCGTTGGCGGCGGTGAGATTCTCCAGGCGGAAACTGGCGGTGCCGTCTTCCTTCTGCGGCCACTCGATGCCGCTGGGCCTCAGTGCATGGGTCATGCGCACCAGGTCGATGATGTCCCAGCGGGAATTGCCATTCTTCCATTCCCGTTCGTAGGGATCATAGAAGCAGCGATACAGCATATGGCGCGTGACTTCGTCGTCGAAGCGTATGCTGTTGTAGCCGGCAACGCAGGTATTGGGCTGGATGAACTGCTCGGCAATGCGATAGCAGAATTCGGCTTCATCGAGCCCCTTGTCCTGCGCCACCGCGGGGCTGATGCCGGTCACGAGACAGGCTTCTGGATGCGGCAGGTAGTCAGGCGTAGGCTTGCAGAAGATAACGACGGGATCGTCGATGATATTGAGATCCTCGTCGGTCCTGATGCCCGCGAACTGGCATGGACGATCCCTGCGCGGTTCGGCGCCCCAGGTCTCGTAATCGTGCCAGAAAATACTGCGTGGGTTTGTCAATCCATGCTCACTTGTCTGCGTTTCGCCAGGCCGAAGCATCCCATATTCAGCGCATCATGGTAAGGGGTGAATACCCTCTTTCCTCATTGCAATAAGCGAACGTGGAATCTTTCATCCGTCCAGTCCATGGGCTATATTTGCAAGCACACCACACCAGGAGAATAACGATGAAAAAACTGGTACTGCATGTCCCTTCCCTGCTGATATTTCTCACCGCACCGATTTTATTGTTTTTTACGGGTTCCGTGCTGGCTCAGCAAATCGGCCCCAGCATACTCAACCTGGATGACGTCACCCAGGAATATCCGCGACCGTGGGATCGCGAAGCACTGGTAGTGCTGGACTTCACCGTGAAAAGCGACGGCAGTATCGATGACATCGAAGTGGTTGACGGTTTCTACGAGGACCGTTTCGTCGACGCCGCCATCGCCGCGGTGCGCCAGCTGCGGTTCGAACCCGCCACCGAACGCGGCGAGGCCGTCGACTGGCCAGGCTTTCGCGCCAGCACACGGTTCATCATCCGTAACATGTTCCATACCATGGGCCCCAACCCCAACTCCGAGCTGACCCGGGCGGAAGACCTGATGCGCGACAACAAGGCCGACGAAGCCGAGGCCTTGCTGGAAAAGGCGCTCACGGATAACACACGCCTGTATTTCGAAGATGCCGTGTTCCACTTGAGGCTCGGTGAAATCTATCTCGCCACGAACCGGCCGGCACAGGCCGTGCATGCCCTGGACAGGGCGGCGCAAACCTACCTGCCCGGCGAACATAACGATTTCAACCTGGAGACGGCCATCACCCATAACCGCATCTTCGTGGTCAACATCCCGGAAATTTTCACCGATGATTTCATGAGCGTACGCCTACAGGCTCACCATATGGACAATGCCCCGCGCAAGGCGACACCCGCACCGCTGCGTGGAGGGGCCCAGCGTGGCCAGGGCAATCGTTCCGCCGGCGGCGTCCAGCGCCCGAAAGCGACACTGGAAGTGCTGAACAACACATTGCTGGAATCTGCCTACCAGCGCGCATGGGTAGCCAACATTTCATCTGGCAACGTGGCCGCCGTCATGAACGTGTTTGACAACCTGCAGAGCCTCAACGAGGACGCCATCAGTGACCAGATGGAAAGCCAGGCCGGCCAGGTCAGGCAGCTGATGAATGCCGGCCAGCGCCTGACCTCCGCCCAGGTCATTGAGCAGGGTGAAACCGTACACTACCCCGTGCACCGCATCCTTGCGGCGGTCAATGTGAACGGCACCATCGACACCCTGGATTTCCAGTGCGCCGACCGCGTGATACGCCTGCCCTTCCAGGCCGAAGTGGAATGGAACATGCCGGAAAGCTGGGGCCAGTGCGCCATGCGCTTTAGGGGCGAGGACGGGGCGACATTCAATATCGTGGAGTTTCCCGAATAGAACCCGGCGTCCTATAATCAGGGACCATGAAGCGCGCCACCTTCCTCCTGCTGTCTTCCCTGCTGATCACTGCTCCGGTCCTGGCCCAGTTTGGCCGCGGCTACCGCATCTACCAGAACGACCCGCCAGTGCGCGAGTTCACCGCCGCGCGCTGGCATTTCGGCACCAACGGCGACATCGGCCACATGGGCTGGTCGCACAACTACCCCGATTCCGACATCAACCTGAATGAATTTCTCGAGCGCGCCACACTGATCAGCATGGAGATAGATTCCTACCGGATCATCGAGCTGGGCGAACCCGATGTCTTCGAGTATCCCTTTGCCTACGTTTCAGAACCCGGAGAAATGGAACTGACCGAGCAGGAAGTCAGCAACCTGCGCGAGTTCGTCCTGCGCGGCGGCTTCATACTCATGGATGATTTCGATGGCCCCTGGCAGTGGGCGCAGATGCGCTCGCAGGTGAAACGCGCGTTTCCGGAAAACGACTTCGTTCCGGTGCCGTTCGACCACGAGGTATTCCGAGTGCATACCCCGCTGGATGACCTGGCCGCCATGGCGGATTCCGTGCCCGGCGGCGCTATCACCTACTACGGCCTGTTCGACAAGAACGGGCGTCTGGGCATTCTCGCCGGCCATAACAACGACCTGGCCAATTTCTGGGACTGGTACTCTGACGGCAGGATGCCGCTCAAACCCTCAACGGATGCCTTCAGGCTGGGCACCAACGCGGTGATCTATTCCTTCACGCATTGACCGCGTTGCGTCAGTCGTCGAGTGCGAACACCCACAGCACGCCGCCCTGCGGCACGATAGTCTTGCGACCCTGCAGGGTATCGAGACGGCGCTGCATGCCAGCAGCGTCAATGCCCCAGCCGGACTGCACGGCCACGTACTGCCTGCCGTCCACCTCGAAGGTGGTCGGGACGCCGGTGATACCTGAATTCAGGCGCTGCTCCCAGAGCAGTTCACCGGTTGTGGCGTTATGAGCCCTGAAAAACCGGTCCGCGGTGCCGCCGGAAAAGATCAGGTTGCCACCGGTGGCCAGGATCGGCCCCCAGTTGGCCAGTTCGAATTCCCGGGTCCACACTTCCTCGCCGGTGTTCACGTTCCAGGCCTGGATCTCGCCAATATGGTCGGCCCCCGGGACGATGCTGGCGCTCATGTTGGCGGTGCCGGTGAAACCCTGTCCCGGACGGTATTCCACCTCCACACCTTCCCAGGAGGAGCAGTAGTTGTCATTGGCGGGGATGTACAACAGGCCGGTCTGCGGACTGTAGGCCGCGGGCACCCAGTTCTTGCCGCCGGACAGTGACGGGCAGTAGGACGCGTTCTTGCCCACGCCAGGCTTGTTGTCCATGTTGTAGGTCGGCCTTCCGGTCTCGGCATCGATGCTGGTGAAAACGTCCTGGTATACATAGGGTTCGGCATCGATGAAGTTGATGCCTTCCGCGGTACGTTCCAGCAGCCAGAGGTAGCCGTTGCGGCCCGGATGCACCAGCGCCTTGATCGTGCGGCCGTCGCGCTGCACGTCCATCAGGATCGGTGTGGACACCTCGTCCCAGTCCCATGAGCCGTTCCAGTGGTACTGGTGGTGGCCGCGAATCGCTCCGGTGTCTACGTCAAGCGCCAGCACGGAATTGGCGTAGAGATTGTCGCCAGGACGGGCGTCGCCGGCCCACGGGCCCGCATTGCCGATACCCCAGAACGAGATATTCAGCTCCGGATCGTAATTGCCGGTCACCCACACGGAAGCGCCGCCAGTCTGCCAGGCGTCCGCCGGCCAGGTGTCGTTGCCTGGCTCGCCGGTACCCGGAATGGTGTAGGTCTTCCAGAGTTCGTCACCTGTGTTGGCATCCAGCGCGGTGATGAAGCCGCGGATGCCGCGCTCACCGCCGGACACACCCACCATGATCTTGCCCTGGGTCGCCAGTGGCGCCAGGGTCATGTAATAGCCGGCCCGGTAATCGGCAACCGGTTTTTCCCACACCACTTCCCCGGTTTTGGCATCAAGGGCGACGACGTTCGCGTCCGACGTAGCCATGTAAATACGATCGCCGTACAGGGCGACACCGCGATTGGTCGGGTGGATGAGGCTGATATCGAAGGGCATCTGCCTTGCATACTCCCAGAGACCGTCGCCGGTTGCGGCATCGAGGGCAATGACATGGTTCAGCGGCGTGGTGATGAACATGATGCCGTCATTGACGATGGGGGGAGACTGGTGGCCTTCAGTCAGGCCGGTGGAAATGGACCATACCGGCTCCAGGTCGCCGACATTGCCGGCGTTGATCTGGTTAAGCGGGGAAAAGCCCTGGCCGTCATAGGTACGGCGGAACATGAGCCAATTCTCAGATTCAGG
>JALRBG010000322.1 GCA_023257855.1 Pseudomonadales bacterium
AGTTGCGGCCGAGGCAGAATACGCGGCGCACCGGGAAGCGGGCCGTGGTACCCATGATGGCCATGGATGTGACCGGTGGCGGGGCAATCGCGTAGGTGGCGTCTGCTGCGCGTACAGGCGCGATGCCGGTGATAAGGCTGGTCGCACCCACCGTGGCGCAGCCGGCCAGGAAGCGCCGCCTGGAAGTGTTGTCATCGTGCATACGGTTTCCCCCTGTTAATGTCGCCGATGCGATGAAAGGGAATGTAGCGCGATTTTTGAAAGGACTCTAGAGGCAAGGTAGGTCGGCATAAGCCCGCAGGGCTGTTTGCCGACAGGGGCGTACATGGGGATCCAAATAAAAAGGGGCGCTTTCGCGCCCCTTTATATTATTACCAGCTATATCCGAATTCGATCTCGAACTGGTGCATTTTCAGTTCGATCTGCTGTGTCGGGTCGAAGGGGTTGGTGCCGTTGACCGTTTCCTCCGGCGCATACATGATGCTCATGCTGTATTCCTTGCCGCTATTGAGCACGTGCGTGAAACCGGCGGTGAAATGCTGCTCGATCACGCCCGGCGCCATCATGTTGAACAGCACTTCGGAGGGCTCGATGGGCTGCTTGCCGTGGCTGTAGCCGACGCGGAAGGTCCAGTCCTCAAAGCGGGAGGATTTCCACTGGTAGCCGATCTTGTGGGTGGTCATGTCATCCCAGCCGAAACCGGCGCCCTGGCCGCCACCCAGGCATCCCGCCAGGTTGGTGCCGCCGGCGCCTGCAGTGGGACAGCCGAACAGGTTGGACAGCGGGTTGCCGACAGAATCGACGCTGCTGAACGAGGTGTGTTCGATGTCGTAATGGAAGGCGGTGGTGTCATTCAGCCAGAAGGAGATGCCGCCGCGGATGCTTTCCGGGACGTCGAATCCGCCGCCCTGCGCGAACAGGTCGCTGTAGTCGTCGAATTCACTCATTTCAATGCGGCTCTGGTAGCTCAGGCTGACGTTGATGGACTCCGTGGCATTCCAGATGAAGCCCAGCTTGTAGCCCAGGCCGAAGGCGTAGTCATGGGAATTGTTGGTCAGCTGCTGCGGGAAGGCGGTGCCACCGGAAGCCGCGAAGGTCTCGGTATAGGGGGTAAAAGCGGTGAAACCCTTGCCGCGGAATGCCTGGGCCGCAAAAACCGCCGCGATACCCCAGGCCAGGTCGCCATTCTGCTGCGAGTAGGACACGTCGGTGAACAACTGCATCAGGTTGACGCCGGCATCACCACCACCGTAGGAACCCGGCAGGCTCATTACCGGTGCAGGACCGGGGCCATCCGGATCGAAGGTGGCGGAACCGCTGGTGTAATCGGTGTTCATCCCGCCGCGCCCATATATAGAAACACCCAGCGCATTGTTTTCCTGCCAGCCCCAGGTCAGTGCCACGTAGGGAATGGGGAAGAAATTGCTCTCGCTCTTCACTTCACCCGGGTTGATGGTGAAGGCGCCGCCCTGGCCGTTGGCCAGGCTGGGGGTCGCGGTGTATGCACGACGCGGAGAAAAGATGGCCAGGCCGGTTTCGAACTTGTCGCCCATGATCACGGCGGCGGCCGGGTTGACTGCGTTGGCAATGGCTTCCTGGGGCGAGGCAGTGCCTGCGCCGGCCATGCCTTTAATCTTGGTACCCACGCCGTGCGTGAAATAGCCATTGGTCGCCAGGGCCAAGGGTGAAGCACCGATCAGGGCTAGGGCAATTGAGGAACGAAGCAAAGTGCCTTTTTTCATGGTCATTTCCTGGTTTCCGGCCGGAGCCTGTCTATATATAGGGGGCAGAAGCCCGCAAAAGGCCGGCATTCTAGCAGTTTTTCGCGGTGCCACAACTGTCTGAACCCGCGGTGCATCTAAAAACACGGGGCAAGCAGCCAGGTGCAATGAATGCGTGTCGGTGCGAATTGGGTTTGCGGTAAAGAACCCTTCTGGCAATATTGAACAAAATAATTACAACGAAATTGCCGCCATGAATTTTTTCCAGCGCTGGGCGCAGGCCCCGCAAACATCACTGCTGCGTCGTGCATTGTTCCAGGTGCACCTGTGGCTCGGTATTGGCCTGGGTCTGTATGTGCTGGTGATCAGCATCAGCGGCAGCGCTATTTTGCTGAAATCACCCTTTTATGGGTGGTTCGAGCCAAAAAATGTCACACAGCCCGATGGCGTGGAAGAATTGTCCGAAGATGAACAGCGTGCGCGAATGGAAGAAATTTACGCCGATTACCAGCTGGGCTTCACGATGTATTCGATGGAAGCGGACAAGGCAACCTACATCGTGTTGCAAAAAGACGGCGAATATATCCCCCATTATTTCAATCAGTACACCGGCGAAGACCTGGGACTTGCGCGTCCCTGGCAAATCAAAACGGTGGAATGGATGGCTGACTGGCATGATGATTTATTGCTCGGCCGCGAGCTCGGCAGGCGCATCAATGGCGCCGGTGGCGCACTGTTTATCCTGATGAGTTTTACCGGGCTGATCATCTGGTGGCAGGGCAAGAAACGCTGGTGGGAAGGCCTTGTCATCATCCCCTGGAGCAGTCGTTCCATATGGTGGCAAATCCACAGTTTCTGCGGGTTCTGGGCGCTTTTACTGATGCTGTCATGGGGTGTTTCGGGCTTTCAGTTAGGCTTCCCGCAACAGTTGAATGCCATCGTCGAATTCTTCGGTGGTGAACCCGGCTTCGGACCCAATCGTGGTGGCGTACTTGGCTTCTTTCGCGATGTACATTTTGCACGACCAGGCAGTCAATATTCACTTGCACGATGGTCGTGGATATTCGCAAGCTTCCTTCCAACTGTGATGTTCATCACAGGTCTCATCGTGTGGTGGCGACGTGTTGTGATGCGTTGGTTCAATCGTATTCGCAATGCATTGCGCAGTTGATTGCGATCAAACACTGATGCATTACTCGTTGCATCATCAGCAGAAAAAAATACCGGGGTTGACAATGCGAAATTTCCCGGAAATAAAAGTGCAAAAAAAATACGTAATACTATTGAAATTCTCGTGTAGAGGAATATGATTTCCCTCGTATCACATATTCGTGATGCTTACCTTGGAGACTATTCATGAAAAAGAAAACTGCTGCTAAGAAAAAAGTTGCAAAGAAGAAGGTTGCAAAGAAGAAGGTTGTAGCCAAGAAGAAGCCGGCTGCTAAGAAAAAGAAAGCACCGGCCAAAAAGAAAAAGGCCGCTGCTAAAAAAGCAAAAGCTGCTGCCAAGAAGTCAACAGCCAAAAAGAAAGCACCAGCCAAAAAGAAAAAAGCTGCCAAAAAGAAAGTAGCTAAAAAGAAAGTAGCCAAGAAGGCTGCCAAGAAGAAGGTTGCTAAGAAGAAGAAAGCACCTGCTAAGAAGAAGGCAGCTAAAAAGAAGTAAGCTCGCAGTATCTTGCAGTAAGAATTCAAAAGCCGGGGCCCATAAGAGCTCCGGTTTTTTTTCGCCTGTATCTTTATTCCCTGCAACCCGCAGTATGCCTGAAACCCAGTGATTATGCGGCTTCCAGCCTGGCCAAAAAGGGTGCGAAATGGCAGGGTGTCTTTGCTATACTGCGCGCTTTGTTCGCCATACGGCGACTTTTTTTAGCCCAATAACCGGGGGATATCCAGATGGCTGAACCAGCTGCCAACACACTTCAAGCGCCAGTGTCCCTGACCGCGACTGCACACAAGGGACTGCGCGTTAAACCCATCGGCACTGCCGACCACATTGCGAAAAATCATTTCGCCAAGATCTACACACCGGAATTTTCCAAGGCCGGTACCGACTACCCGATCATCTTTGTGAAGGATCCCGACACCGGCGTTTTCTTCGCAGCAGGCATGTGGGGACTCGAAGTGAACGAGAATCTTTTTGTCGATGGCAATCGCTGGCTCGGTGGATATTTCCCCGCATCTGTCCGCTGCTATCCTTTTGCAGTGCAACAAGACCCGGACAACAAAGATCGTCTTTTTATCGGAATTTATGAAAATGCACCGATTATCAACAAAGACGAAGGAAATCTGATTTTCAACGATGACGGCACTGAAACCGCCTGGATGCAGGAAGTGAAGGAATTCCTGGTGCGTGTATTCCAGCAGGAGGAAATGACCAAGGTGTTCGTGGCGAAGCTGGATGAGCTCGGTTTACTGCAGCCGCAGACACTGTCCATCAAGCGTACTGATTCCGACAAGAACATCGATGTCAGCGGTTTCTACATCGTTGATCGCAAGAAACTCGAGGAACTGCCGGATGATCAATACCTCGAACTGCGCAAGAACGGCGGCCTGGAAATCATCTACCATCATCTGATGTCACTGGATTCCCTGGACAAGCTGCTGCGCAAGAAGAACGAGCAGGGCGTTGCATCCCCTGCCGCCCCTGCTGCGCCTGAAGGTATGGAAGGCGGCGCCAGCGCTCCACCGCAGTCCTGAACGGATTGAAAGACGAAAAAAAGGCCGGTTTACCGGCCTTTTTTATGCATTAAATTCGGGAAAGGTGTAGGTCGGAAGAGCAAAGCGATATCCGACATGGCATCCGCAGGAGGCCAAAATCGAGGCATTTCCGAATGCCGGATGTCGGCACTGCGTGCCTCTTCCGACCTACACTCGAACGAATATCAGGGCAACGCGAAGACAAAAATGCCGTTATAGCCGGTAGCCGGTCCGAGTTCCGGGGTGAGGGTCAGCAATTCCGGCACCTTCAGGTTGTCGCCGGTCATGACGGCGATGTATTGGCGGCCGTCGATGGCATAACTGATGGTACTCACCGAAATATTACCCGGCAGGTCAGCCTGCCAGAGTGCTGCACCGGTTTGTACATCGAAGGCCTTGAACACGCGGCTGAGATCGCCGTGAAACAGCAGGTCGCCCGCGGTGGTCAGCATGGCGCCGTTGCCCGGTGCACGCCCCGTGTCGAATCTGGTCACCTCACCCGTGGTGAGATCGATCTTCGCCAGGCCGGTCAACGCAGCGGGATCGACACCGGGGCGCGGCACTACCCACCAGTTGCGACCTTCCAGTTCACGGCACGCTTCGATCCATGATGTATACAGTGAATTGGTGCCGGGATGATATGCAGTAGGCCAGTAACTGCGCGTATTCCAGTAACAGACAATGCGCGTTTCCGCATTGACAGATTTTGTCACCATGTCCCAGTTGATCTGCGTGCGCCCTGTTTCAACATCGATGTCCCTCAACAGCATGCCGGGCGCATCACCGGGAAACGGTGTCGCCCAGAGAAATTCACCGCTATCGCGATCGTTGACGAACAACGTGCCGCCCTCGGACACCATCACGGATACATCGCGTGTTTCACCCGGTGTCAGTGCCGGATTGATCCATTTTGCAAAGCGCGGATCCGGCGCAAGCGCGGTGGTCACGAGCGTGCGTTCATGCGTATGGTCGAGGTCGGAGTCATCGCCCGGCAGGTGCTGGTAATACCAGGCGAGTTCGCCGGTGTCGGGATCCAGTGCGATGGTGGAGTTGCTGTACAGGTCTGACGGCGCCTCGCGGGAAGTCGCATCGGCATCGCCATCGTGGCGGTCCAGGCGCAGATCGGGCATGGGATTGGCGACACCCCAGTAAATACGGTGTCTTTGCGGGTCATAACTGCCCGGCAGGCCCCAGGTGGAGGCGAGGCGGTTTTCCAGGGCGGCGCCATGCCAGCTGTCATCGCCGGGCTGGCCGGGTTCCGGCGTGGTGTAGAAGCGCCATAATTCCTCGCCGGTCAGGGCATCATGGGCCACCAGGTAGCAGTTGTCTCGGCTTGAAAAACAGGCGCCGCCGGAAATGACCTTGCCGTCGACCACCAGGGGCGCAGAAGTGTGACCGCGGGAATCGGTCTGCGCCGCCCAGCGCTCCTCTCCGGTCTTCGCATCGATGGCGACGACGAAGCTGTCCGGCGCGGTGTAGTAGATCATGTCGGCGTAAATGGCGAGACTCTTCGAACGCGAGGCGAAATTGTTTTCCACGCGCGCGTACTCCCAGATCAGCCTGCCGCTCGCGGCATCCAGTGCGCGCACCTGGCCGCCGGGAATGATGACGTACATGATGCCGTCGTAAACGAGCGGTATGGTTTCCGTGGTGCCTGAGGGAAGCTCCGCCTGCCAGGCAATGGCGAGTTCACTGACGTTGCCGGTATTGATCTGGGCAAGCGGGCTGTAACGCTGCGCATCGTAGGTGCGAGAGAACATGAGCCAGTCGGCCGGGTCCGGGTTCTCGAGCATGGCATCGGTGACGGGAACGAAGGCGTCCGCCGCGAACAACGGCAGTGACAGGCTTGTC
>JALRBG010000334.1 GCA_023257855.1 Pseudomonadales bacterium
TAATCAGCCACAGGGGCAGGGTCGATACCAGCAGGGCGGCCAGGCCCGAGGTGATGTATTGCTCCGCCCACACGACCAGGCCGTTGCCGCCCAGGAACAGGAATGTGCCGACAACCCACAGGTTCAGCCACTGTTTCAGTGACGGGTTGGCCGCGCCGGTCAGGCGCAAGAAGGTGTACAGGAGGGTGCCTGCCGTGGTGAAACGCACGCCGGCCATCAGGAAGGGCGGAATGGTTTCGATGGCGTAGCGGATCGCCAGGTAGGTCGAACCCCAGATGAAATAGATCAGGAAAAAAGCGATGACCAGTTTTGCCTGGAAAGGAACGTCCGGGAGCTGGCGCTTTCCCATTAATTGTTCAGCAGGTTGGCCGGGGAGTACTGGTCGGTGAGGATGCGCTGGCCGGTATCCCAGGTCACTTGCGTGCTCATGTACTGCGGATACTCGGTGACATCCATGCCGAACTGCTCGAGCCTTGCCTTGAAGGCCGGCGCCCGTGACTGGAGCGTGGCGCGGTCGGGCAGCGGCTGCATGGAGGCGACGATGACCCGGTTGCCGGTGCCGGCCTGGCGGATGTTGTAGAAATCGCCGAATACGGCGCGGTAGGTGTTCGATTCGGCGGCATACAGGCGGCTGGTGGAAAAGGTGTTGGACACCACCATGCCGTCATCAGGCAGCAGCTTCTTCACTTCTTCCAGGAACTCCACGGTCATCAGGTGCTCGGGAATGTATTCGCCGTTGAAGGCGTCGAGAATCACCAGGTCGAACTTCTCGCCGCGCAGGCCCGCGCGCTTGATGTAGACGCGGGCATCGCCGACATCCACCTTGATCTTGTCGGTCTCCTCGAAACCGAAGTATTCCCGTGCCACGCGGAACACGGCGTCATCGATCTCGGAAATGACAATCTCGGTGTCGGGGAACAGCCGGCTGTAGGTGTCCGGCAACGTGCCGCCGCCGAGGCCGACGATAAGCATGCGTTTCGGTTCATTCTGGACCAGCAGGCTGGACAGGGTCATCTTGGCGTAGGGAAAGACCAGTTCGACCGGACGTTCCAGGTAGCGGCAGCTCTGGTTCTGGCCGGAGCGACTGGTGATGGTGAAGCGCATGCAGCGGCGGCTGGAATCCTCGGTCACCACGATGTTGCGGTACAGGGAGCGTTCCTGGTGGATGTAGCGCACCCCTATCTGGGCGAAAGCATCGGCCATGCTGATCAGCAGGGCAATCACCACGACGGCGATGACGTGCCACTTGAACTGGGACCAGACTGTCGGGGCTTGTTTCATGAGGCGTTTGCCGTTGAGCGCGTGCCGGTAATGATAGCAGCGGCACCGGCCAGCACCAGTGTGGCGACCATGGTCACCAGGATCTGGTTCACCTCGAACCACAGCACCAGGTAAAAGGAGGTGGCCAGTGTGCCCAGGGCGCTGCCGAGCGTGGAGATGAAGTACAGCTTGCCGGCGACATGGCCGCTGCCGTGGGTGGACTCCACCATCAGGCGTACCGAGTAGGGCGCGATCATGCCCATGATGGCCGTGGGCAGGAAAAACAGCAGCATCGAAACCACCAGCGAGCCGTAGCGGGGATCCTCGATCCGCAGGAACAGGAACTCCATGATCAGGTTGCTCCAGAACACCAGCGGCAGCAGGAAGACGGCGGCGGTGGCAAAGAAGGTGCCGTAGATTTTCAGGTTGGGGTTGTGCAGGGACAGCTTGCCGCCGCACAGGTAGCCAATGGACAGCGACAGCATAAACACGGTGATGATGCTGCCCCAGACGTAGATGGAGCTGCCGAAGTAGGGTGCCAGTATTCTTCCCCCTAACAGCTCGATCGCCATGATGATGAAGCCGGCAATAAAAGCCAGCACCATGACAAGGGTGACCTGGAATGAGGTTTTTGAATTCGTCTCCATAAGGCGCCGCAGTATACCTAATAATGGTGCCAGCTGTACCGGCCGGTCTTGCCGCTGGCGGCCTTGCGCTGGCAGGGTTATGCATGGGCTGTACATTCACGGGGGTTGCCAACATGAAACAACTGCTCATCGTCCCGGGACTGCTGCTGTTGTCAGCCTGCCAGTCCGGTGTCATGCCCGAACGCACGGCACGCATGCAGCCGCAAACCACCATGGGCATGTACGCACCAGAACAGCATGCGCTGTATGACGGGCATTTCAATATTGTCGGGCGCAATATCTACCAGGCCGGCGCGCTGAATGACCCCTCGCCCTGGGATCACATGGACGACGATGCCAGTGACCTGCGCTATGTTGGCGGCGAGATTGCCATCGACGTCAATGAAAAAGACAACACCGGCACATTCGTTGCCGAGCTGTCCCTGCCGGAAGGTCTGTATCGTGTCGAACTGGAACGCTTCCATGAATTCTCGCCCTGCCAGGATGGCGGCATTGCGGCCTACCTGTTCGAGCATGGCAATGCCGGCTGCGGCGACAGCAACTGGCCAAAGAGTCTGCTGTATGTCGCCGGCTGGGGCTACGGCAGCGCCACGCTCAACGGAGAGCCGTTGTATGCGGATTATGAAATTCATTTCATGGTCACCCAGGGCATGCGCAACCGGGAGACTCTGCAGGTGCAGCTGATGCCGGATCGCGGCGAGGCCGGTTCCATCAACCCGGCGGCGCAGCAGCTCGACTTCTATATCCGCAGTCCTGTACGTAACGGGAATAATCACCCAAACCGCGAAGTCTTTGATCACTTCTTTGCCATGGAGGTGACTTGGAAATGAGCGAACAACGTCCACCCTTGCCGCTCTTTGACGAAGCATCGGCGAAGAAAAAAGTCCGCGCCGCCGAGGATGCCTGGAATAACCGCGACCCCGTGAAGGTCTCCAT
>JALRBG010000356.1 GCA_023257855.1 Pseudomonadales bacterium
ACGACGGCGTGGAATTCTTCGGCGGTACAGTCAATGCCAGGCACCTGTACCTGACCGGCAACCGTGACGACTCCCTCGACTGGACCTTCGGCTGGACCGGTAAAGTGCAGCATGTCGTGATCGTGCAGGGAGCCGATACCGGCGACCAGGGATTTGAAATGGACAACAACGGTGATGCACCGGATTCCTCCCCGCGCGCACAGCCGGTGATCTCGAACGTCACCATGGTCGGCAATGCCAACACGGATATCGGCATGCTGATTCGTGAAGGCACCGGCGGCAACTTCTACAACTTTGTCATCACCGGTTTCGGCGACGGCTGTATCGACATCGATACGACGGAGACTTTCACCGCGGCCGGCACGCCGAACAGCCTGACCGGTACGCTGACCATGAAAAATTCCGTTGTGGATTGCACCACCAATTTTGTCGAAGACGCCGGCGAAGCCTTCACCGTTGAATCCTGGTTCAGCGCCCAGGACGGCAACGAGGAACTGGTTACCGGCATGACCGATTACATCAATACCACGGCAGTGAACGCCCTGGACAGTACTGATCCGACCACGCTTGGCAGCTTCTTTGAAGCTGCCGATTACGTCGGCGCGGTGCCCAACGCCGGGGAAGACTGGACCGAAGGCTGGACCTTCCGGCCCCTATAAGGAAAAGCGCCCATGCAACGCAAGACCCTGAGCCTGGCCATAGCCGGCATCCTGTTGACCAGCAATCACCTGGCGGCCCAGGATGCGGCTGTCAGCACGCCGCCTGCCGGCGGTGAAATCACCGAGATCGTCACGCTGGGTGAATTCATCCCGGATGAGAAACGGGCGACCGCGTCTGTCGCCAACGTGCTGGACGCAGAGGCTTTTTCACGGGCCGGTGACGACAACGTGGCAGAGGGTCTCAAGCGTGTTTCCGGGCTGAACCTGGCCGGAGGCAAGTATGTCTATATCCGGGGGCTGGGCGAGCGCTATTCCAGCACCATCCTCAATGGCTCCACGCTGCCGAGCCCCGAGCCCATACGGCGCGTGGTGCCGCTGGATTTGTTCCCGGCCAGCATCATCGACAGCGTCCTGGTACAGAAGACCTACAGCACGCAATACCCGGCCGAATTCGCCGGCGGCACCATCCAGATGCGCACCAAGGTGGTTCCGGACGCCCCGTTCTTTGAAATGTCCTCGAGCATCGGCTATTCAGGCAACACCACCTTCAGGGATGGATACACCTATCCGGGCGGTGGTACTGACTGGCTCGGTGCCGATGACGGTACGCGCGCGCTGCCGCCTGCCCTCAAGGACGCTATCGCCGGCAACCGCGAACTCAAGCGCAACAATTTGTTCTTCAAGAACGGTTTCGAGCCCGAGGAGCTGGAGGCCATCGGTGAAAGCCTCAACAACAATTACTCGGTGCAGAAGCAGTCGGTGAAGCCCGATGTCGGCGCCAGCACCAGTTTTGGTGATGTCTGGTACGGCGACAACTTTCGTATCGGGGGTATGGCCAACCTGAGTTACAGCAATTCCTGGGACAGCATCACGGTCACACGCAACACCTACGTCGCGGACCAGAATGGCAACCTGAGCCAGCGCGACGACCTTGACTTCACATCCACCGAAAAAAGCGTGGATACTTCTATGTACCTGACCGGCGGCATCGAGATCGATGACGCCCACTCACTGAAGGCGACGCTGCTGCAGATCCGCAAGACCGACGACCTGGCCGGCATCCAGACCGGCTTCCTCGCCACCGAGAGCCAGGACATCCTGTCCACCCGGATGGAATGGATCGAAAACGAACTGCTGTCACAGCAGATCGAGGGCGAGCACGTGTTCTACGATCTCGACGAACTGACGGTGAACTGGCATTACAACGAATCCCGCGCCAGCCGCGAAGCGCCGGATTTCCGCCAGAACCGCTTTGAGTTCGACCCGGCGACCGATCAGTACCTGTTCTCCCTGCGTGCCGACGCCAACCAGCGCTGGTGGTCGACCCTGGAAGACAATAACGAGGATATCGGCGTTTCGGCGCGGCTCTTCATGGCCACACCATTCGACACCAGCACCGAGCTGTCCTTCGGCATGACCCGGGTGCGCAAGGACCGCGAATCGGAAATCCGCCGCTTCCTGTTTATCGCCAATGGCATCGACGCCACGCCGCTGGAGCTGCGCAGCCGTCCTTCATTGAACGATATTGTTACCGCCGACACCATCAGCCAGAACGGCTTCGAGCTGCGTGAAGGCACGCGGGCCACCGACAACTACAGTGCCGACCAGTCGCTGGACGCCTGGTTCGTGGAAGCGGATATCGAGCTGACTTACTACCTGCGTCTGCTGGCGGGCGCGCGTGTGGAAAAGTCGCTGCAGAGCGTGACCACCTTCAACCTGTTTGATCCGGACGAGGCCATCACCAGCAACCTCGAAAGCGATGACGTGTTCCCGGTGCTGACGGCCACCTGGATACTCGATGACTACAACATGCAGGTGCGCGCCGGTTATTCGGAAACCATTTCCCGCCCCGATTTCCGCGAACTGTCGCCCGCACCCTTCATCGATCCGGTGACCGGTTTCATCATCGTTGGCAACCCCAGCCTGACCGTCGGCTATATCGACAACTACGACCTGCGCTGGGAATGGTACTTCTCTGCCGATGAGAGCCTGTCCGTGGGCCTGTTCTACAAGGAGTTCGAGACCCCGATCGAAGCGATCATCGAGCTGGGCGCCGCTAACCAGCGCACTTTCATCAATGCGCGGGACGCAATCACCCAGGGCATCGAGATCGACACCTACCGCTGGCTCGACTTCGTCAATCGCGACCTAGCCAACTGGTATGTCGCGGCGAACCTGACGCTGATCGATTCCGAGGTCAATATCCGCCCGCAGGACGCCGGCCTGGTCACCAACCCGACCCGGGCACTGCAGGGGCAGGCGGACTACATCTTCAATGTCCAGCTCGGGTTCGATGACAACTACCGCCACCGGGGCAGCCTGGTCTACCACATCACCGGGGACAAAATTCGCGAGGTCGGCATCCTGGGCCAGCCCGATGTCTACGACGAGGCTTACGGCGAACTGGACCTGAACTACACGCGCTACATCGGCGATCACTGGACCCTGAATTTGCGCGGCAAGAACCTGCTGAATCGCAAACGCGCCACCACGCAGGGCGGACTCGATGTGAACAGCTACTTCGAAGGCCGTTCAGCGTCCCTTGGCGTGGAGTATGTGTTCTAACCGGCCAGGAACTGCCGGGTGCCTCAAGGCCGGTCACTGACCAGCCTTTTTTATTCCAGGGTGATTAACCGGAAGCTCATCCAGACCAGCACGAGGGAGACCAGGAGGACAAGCAGGGCCAGCAGGGAGTACAGGGCCAGGACGATGCGCGTGCCCAGCTTCGTCATGAAATCATCATGGGGCAGCACGGGCGGGGGAATCTGCCGGAACAACTGCAGGGTGGCGTACAGCATCATGCCCCACAGGGTCAGCACCAGCATCGGCTCCAGCAGGTGCTCGTGACGTCCTGCACCGGCGAACAGGCTCACCGCAATCCCGGCCAGGCCGACGGCAATCAGGATACCGGCCAGCGGCCGGCACCAGCCGAGGCGGAGGACGATTCTGTGCAGCGCAAGCAGCATGGCGAAAGGCAATAAATCACGGCAATAAAAAAACCTGCAGCAAGACTGCAGGTTTTTTGAATGAATGGCAAACGCCGGCGTCAGCCGTCGATATGCACAATCAGCAGGTCGCAGCCCGCACCGAGCGTGACACTGGACGAGGTGGAGCCGAACAGCAACTCCCAGCCGTGTCGGCCGTGGCCGCCCATGATGATCAGGTCGGCTTCGATCTTTTTCGCCAGCTCGCGGATCTCCCGGGCAGGCTGGCCCAGCACGGTGTGCAGGCGGCTTTCCTCGATGCCGACATTGACGCCCATCTCGGTCAGGGTCGTCTTGGCCTGCTTGGTGACCTCCTCGTGGAGGCCCTCGATGTCGACACTGGTGACCTCGACCGCATAGCCGACGGCGATGGGCTCAATGACGTGCACCATGCTGAGCTGGGCGTTGTACTGTTTGGCGAGATTTCGCGCCTTGTCGAGGATCATGGCGGAATCCTTGGACAGGTCAACGGCCACCAGGATGTTCTTGTAAAGCGACATGTTCAGTCCCCTCTGTGTATTTGGTTTTGTGAAATCAGTGTAGAGATTACGTAGCGGGAGAACAGGTGGCTTGATCTGGCGCAAGCGTCGGGAAATGGCAT
>JALRBG010000002.1 GCA_023257855.1 Pseudomonadales bacterium
GCGGACATGATCCTGGGTGTGCCGGCACCGGAACCGATGCCGGAGCTGGCCTGACGAATTACCGACTGCCGGCGGATGATTCCGCCTGGCAGGCGGCTATGTTGATGATTTCGGCGTCCGTCCGGTCGGCGCGATTATCCACGACACCAGCGGTACATTGCCGCCATCGGTTTGCCGGCCAGCCACGTCCAGTGTTTCCCTGTGCGTTACGCGCATGCCGTGATCCCAGGCCAGGGTCTCCAGCACGAACAGGGCATCCTTGCCGGTAATTCCCGCCATGACGCAGGGACCGTTACGCCACTGTCTGGCGAGTTGCCCGACCCAGAGCGGTGTCACATCACCGTCAAAGTCATGGACTTTCACGCCATGCTGGTGAAAGTTCGAAGCCATTACCAGGGACTGGGCATAGCGTGCATCCGCAACGAATGCATCCAGGAGTCCAGGTTGCCCGGCGGGGGCCGCCAGCACCTCCTCCATGAAGGCCTGCTCCATGAACGACAGTGGCGCGATTGATGCTGCTGAAAGTGCCAGGCTCATGTGAATGAATTGTCTGCGGTTTGCCATGGGGGTCTCCGGCCTGGCGGGCAACGCTGCCCATGTGTTATTCAATGCGCTGAAGGCATTTTTATAGGATTACACCCCGCTTTACAACTCCCCCCGCGACTATGGGCATAACCCGGTGAGCATGATAACTTTGGCTCCCGTTCCGGAACCTTCGGAGCGCACATCGAAAGCAATATATACAGCAGTGACAAGGGGCACCTATGGCAATCGAGCATTTACATACGTGGAAGATCGGTGATGTTGAAATCACCCGCATCGTGGAAGTGAACGGCTGGGAGGATGACATTGCCATGCTATGGCCGGATGCCGTTCCTGCGGACGTGCAGAAATACCCCTGGCTGAAACCGCACTGGGCTACCGAGGACGGCAAGATGATCATCAGCTTCCAGTGCTTCGTCATGCGAACGCCCGATCACTGCATCATGCTGGACACCTGCATCGGCGCCGACCGCCAGCGCGAATTCGACATCTTCACCAATATGCAGACCTCGTTCCTGGATGACCTGGCCCATGCCGGCTTCAAGCCTGAGGACATCGATATCGTATTATGCACGCACCTGCACTTCGACCATGTCGGCTGGAACACCCGCCTGGTCGACGGCAAATGGGTGCCGACCTTCCCGAACGCCCGCTACCTGTTCGGCAATAGTGAATTCGAATACTGGAAGATGCTGGAGGAGACCAAGGGTTATCACGATCTCAACCACATGTATGACGCCGTGATGCCTGTGGTCGAGGCCGGCCTGGTCGACCTGATCGGTCCGGACCACCGGCCATGCCCGGAAATTACCCTGATGCCGACGCCAGGACACACGCCCGGTCATGTCAGTATCGTCATTGAATCGAAGGGGAAAAAGGCCATCATCACCGGTGACCTGATGCACTGCCCGATACAGCTCGCGGAACCGGAACGCATCGTGCGTTTCGACATGAACCAGGAACAGGGTGCAAAGACGCGGCAGGAATTCGTCGACAGGCTGTCAAACCAGGATGTGCTGGTGCTCGGCTCCCACTTCGCTGACCCGACTGCGGGTTATGTCATCAGCGACGTCAATGGCTGCCGGTTCAAGCCGCAGTAGCTCCGGTTTTACTGGGTGCTGTCTCCTTCAGGAACAGCGCCGCGATACCGGACAGGAAGGCGCATACCAGGCAGAAATACATGGGTGCATTCAGGCTGGTCGCATCCGCCATGATGCCGGCCAGCCAGGGTGACGCAAAACCGCCCACCAGCTCCCCGATGCACACCACCAGGCCCATGCTGGATGCCGCCAGTTTCGGGTTCACCGTTTCCCCCGGCACCACCCCCATGAACAGCGGGAACGAGCCTGTCGCGCTCCAGCCGATGAAGAACAACACGCCCATCAACCAGAGCGGACCATCGAAGAACAATGCCGTCAGCGGCGTCACCATTCCGATAAACGTGAATACGATCATGACCGGCTTGCGGCCGATACGGTCGGACAGGCCAGGCACCAGGAACCCGCCCAGCATGGTGCTGATACCCATGGCGGAGGTGACGGCACCGGTCTCACCCGGGGTGAGTCCGCGCATGGTGGGTAAAAACAGGAAGATGAACGTGAGCGTGACCAGGAACCAGGACACGAGGCAGATAGCGATCAGGGCACACACACGAATGTTGTGTTCCTTCAGCATACCAAGTGCACTGAATTCGATGTGGTCACTCCCCGGAGATGGTTCAACACTACTTCCGGATTCCTGCGACGCAGTTTGTTCGGCAAAAGGTCCCTTATCGGTATTGTTAGGCTCCTTCATAAATTTCCACACCAGGAAAGCGCAGATGAGGCCGGGAATCCCGGTCAGGAAAAATGTCACGCGCCAGTCGAACTGTTGCGCCAGCGCCGTCAGCACCAGCGGCGCCAGTGTGGTGCCCAGCAAGGCCGCAAAGACGTTCTGCATGATGCCGGCATTCATGCCACGACGGTGCGGCGAGCTTTCGCGGTTCATGACCGACAGGCAGATGGGCAGGAAAGGACCTTCCGCGACACCCATGACGATGCGCGCCAGCAACAGGAAACCGAACGAACCCGCCAGTCCAGACAATGCCGAACAGGCGGAAAACACCAGGATGGACCCCAGGATGAAAGGTTTGCGGGCGCCCTTGCGGTCGGACATGGCGGCAAAGACATAGGCAGAAATAGCCCAGGCCAGCGCCAGCATGGAACTCAGCATGCCGAGCTGGGATGCACTGAGTTGCAGGTCGTCCAGGATGAAGGGAGTAAGCACACCGACCGCGTTGCGGTCGAAGAAGATCAGGCCGAACGTGAATCCCAGCAGGACCAGGATGCCGTTCTCGTAGGTGAAAAAGCCTTTTTTGGTATTGGTATCAGCGGCAGGTGCAGCCATGACGATTCCCCTTTCTTGTTCTTGTTATCGGGGACGAGTCTACCAGAATTCGGGGCGCGCTGAAGTGCCGTGCTTTACCCCGATACGGCTGCTCTACTCATCAATAAAGGAGATGGTTCTGATCTCCATGCTGTTGCGTGGCGGCGTATTGTCATCCGTCCAGGGCAGCTCAATGGCAGTATGCCCGGTGTACTGCGGCACATCCTCGCGGGAATCGTAGAGCTTGAAGGCGAACACCTCTTCCGGCTGCATCTCGAACGCGTAGTACCACTTGTGGCGCGGGTTGTAGCTGAGGTTCCAACCGTACAGCGGCGGCCGGTTGGGATCATTGAGTCCGCCGCGCACCTCGGCGAAGTTGAGGTCATCCTTGGCCACGGTGGCGGCATCGCACAAGGCCAGGGGTGAGCGGTAGACGGTCTTGATGGGGCGCCAGAAATTCATCAGTACCACGCGTTTCTTCAGCCACTGCTCCGCCTCGTCGCCCAGGATATTGTGGGCGTACTCATCGATGGTCTTGCGGCCGTAATCCACATGCGCGGCATGGGAGGGCTGTGCATGCTGGCGGGCATCGGGGGCATCGCTGCGGGCGACATGCCCGAAGGCGATGGACTTCACCGCCCCGTTCACCTGTTCCGCCAACGCGCACATTTCCGGATAGAAAATGCGCTGCACTTTTTCCTCGTCGTAATAATCATCGCCATGCATCCGGGTAGCATGATCTAGCAGTGCAAAACCGTTTTTTTCGACCTTGGGACGCTGGTTTGACGACAGCGAATGGATATCGACGATATCGACGTCATGGTATTCGCCGGGCCAGTAGGATTTTTCCCTATCACCTGGATAGAAAATAGTGTGTTCGCCCTTGACGACATACTTAATCCTCGTCCGAACATTTGTTAATAATGGGGGAATTTGTTCTGTATCCATAAAAAATTACTTACCTTCTGGGATGATGGCCTGATTAATTAACTTACTTATAGAGAAGATAAGTATACTGGATATGCATTTAGTAAGACCTTCTTGTAGTTAGTTCCCGTTAAAAATACTCACCCCGCCTTGAATTAATTATCAGATTTGATGGTTTAGACAATCAAATTGGCTATGCAACACCTCAAATACCAACCAATTAAACCCAGGATCATGTTCCCAGTGGAAAAATATTTCTTAAGGATTTCTATTAAATACCGATAGAAGTCTTATAGAAAATAAAAAATTAAATAAAAATAGGATGGCAGATCTATTTTCTTATTAATTAATTCCTTTATTTTCAATACTTTGTATGAATTGAAGAAAGGTTTAGGTCAGGGTTTTGATTTATGAACGTTTACGATACCGCTAGCGCCAGGTTGGCTATAAATAGCTTGAATCAAACTTCTTTGGTTCAAGAAAAGATGACTCAGAAGGTAGCTTCAATGGCCGACAAAACAGGCCTAAGCAATAATTCCGACGCAGCCGCGGTCAGTATATCTACTCGGATAGGCAGCCTAAACCTTGCAATCGAACAGGCCGTTAAGAATCTCGATGATGGAATTAGCCTTGCTAAGACGGCCGACGAAGCCCTGGCTGACGTTAATGATACGCTTGTAAAGATGCGTGAACTTGCTCTCCAGGCCACATCAGGCCTTTACACAGATATCGACAGGGCCACACTAGATAACCTGTATCAAAACCTGCGCATACATATCCTGGATATTGTGGAGAATGCGACATGGAACAACCACCAGTTGTTTGAAAAGCTCGATACGAAAACATTTGTAATACAGGCCGGGCCCAAAAACAACGAGACTGTTACCTTGGACATACCGCAGATTTATGCAAACGGTTTCGTTGGTTTTAATAACGGCGACTTCGAGAATCCGGGGGCAGATCCAGCGAAGATTAATGGTTGGACCAAATACGATGGAAACATATTAATGAATGGTGCCAGCACTATTGCAGACTGGCCTGTGCCAATCAATGACACAATGCCTCGAGCAGAGGCTGCTGAAACTTCGAGGGTTGGCCCTGGTACATTCTCCTCAGGCATTGAGGGTGTCAGGGCTCTAGATAATCCTGATGGCGGCGCTAATAGTATGAGGCTTACTTCTAATAATTTAACCACAGATTCTTACGGCGTTGTTCATGGCCCTTACGTTGTCAGTGACAGCGCCGTTACCATAAAGGCGGGAGAGTCGGTTTCTTTTGACTGGAGGGCTGTAGGTGGTGGAGATGCCTATGATGTTTATGCATACTTGTTAAACACAAAGACCGGAGCCACTATTAAACTCTTAGATGAGACGGGTAATTCAACTGGCGGGGATTCCGGCTGGCAGCATGTTGAGACTGTAGTTAATACTGAAGGTGCGTATAAGTTTGTCTTTATATCAGGCACTTTCGACCTTAGTGGTGGCAGAGCAGCAGGCGCCCAACTTTTTGTAGATAACGTAACGGCCCCTCCATCGCCCAACCCTACCCTTGACCAAACCTACATAACAAGTTCCCAGAAAGCTAATGAGGCTATTGTGGAAATTGACCTAACGACTGAGACAGTGCTTAAGGCTAGGGCCCATCTCGCAGCCGCCGAAAATCGAATGAACCGAATTATAGACACGCACAAAAAGGTCATGCTCGGTTTCTCTAAGTTCAACAATGCTACTGAAAATAAAATTCCGGAGATCATGGTCCAGCAATCATCTGCCGCCATTAAAAAGGATGGCGCTATCTATGTGCTGAATTCCATCAAAGATAAAAGCACGCTCGCTCACTCCATGATCATGGATAACCTAAACCTTCAGAATGATATTTATGCCTAGGATTATTTAAGGGCATAGCTCCCGCTTTCAACCCACAAACATAGCTCGCATATACGAGCTATTGTGCCTCTGAAATCTCATAAAATTCACACTTTCTAATGCTTTGACGAGGGCTGTGCGCAAATTATGAAAATAGTATCAAACTACGCGATGAAGAAATTTTTAACGACATTACAAGATTAATGATTAACACCTACTCCTTTAAACCAAAATCTATTAGCATTGTCGAGACTTGAACAATAACAATAATCCTCAACAATGACAGACCAAGCCAATACCAAAAATGAGCCTGGCTACCCCGACCCCGTGTACGCCTGGTACGTAGTGGTTATCCTGTTCATTGCGTTTGTGGTCGCCTTCATTGACCGCCAGATTATTTCGTTATTGGTAGACCCCATTAAATCCGACCTAGGTATAACCGACACCCAAATCGGGCTTCTTCAGGGATTTGCCTTCACATTTTTTTATACTTTCGCCGGAATTCCGCTCGGACGACTAGCCGACAAGAAGAATCGCAAGGTCGTGATCGCCATCGGCATGCTTCTGTGGAGCATCATGACCGCCATGTGCGGCCTGGCCCGCAACTTCACCTACCTGTTCATCGCCCGTATCGGCGTGGGCGTCGGTGAAGCCACCCTGTCACCGGCTTCCACTTCCATCATCAGCGACTATTTTCCAAAGGATAAACGCGGCAAGCCCATCGCCGTGTTCTTCATGGCCGTGTATGTCGGGGTCGGCCTGTCTTTCATCCTGGGCGGACTCGTCATCGGCATGGTCTCCAGTGCCGGCGACTCCATCATGATGCCCCTGCTGGGGGAACTCAGCGCATGGCAGGCCACGTTCGTCATCGTCAGCCTGCCCGGATTTTTCCTCGTACTCGTCATGGGCACCATCAAGGAGCCGTTTCGTCACGGCATGACCACCCGGGACGGGCAGGTCATCGACAGCGGGCTGGGTGCCACCAGGGATTTCTTTTTTCGCCACTTCAAGGCATACGCCATCATGTTTCTCGGCTTCGGCCTTGCCGGCGCGCTGGCTATCGGTTTCTTCGCCTGGACCACACCGCTGTTCAACCGCATTCACGGCTGGGAAACTTCCCGCATAGGCCTGACTTTCGGCACTATTATCATGGTTATGGGTACGCTCGGCATTATTTTAGGCGGCGCCGTGGCCGACAGGCTGCTGCAGAAAGGCCAGCAGTATGCGTACATCAAGGTTGCCATCTGGGCCGTGCTGGGCGCCATGGTGTTTGCCGGGACGGCGGCCATGGTGCCGAATCCCTACGTGGCCTTCGCTTTCATGTGCCCCGCGGTGGCCTGCTTCGGCATGCCGGTGGCACTGGCACCCGCGGCGGTGAACTACATCACGCCGAACCGGTTTCGCGGCCAGGCCATTGCCATCTATATTTTCGTGGTCGGCCTGATCAACAACGTCATCGGACCGATCAGCGTCGGTTTCCTCAACGACTACCTGTTCCATGATCCCATGGCCATCAACAAGTCCATGCTGACCATCGCCATCGTCTTCGGCAGCATCGCCGCGCTCATCCTGGCCTGGTCGATCAGGTACTTCAACCAGAGTGCTGCCGAGATTCTCGCCGACGACACGGAGTAAGTCTTGGACCGCCAGTCCTGCACCGTTCACGAACTGCTGGAGCACCACGCCACCCGGAACCCGAACATGGTCCTGGTGCGTTTCGACAGCGGCGAAGTGTATACGGCGGCCTCCCTGCTCGAGGAAGTACGCCTGCTGGCCGTAAACCTGCAGCATCTGGGAGTGAGGAAAAATGACACAGTCCTGACCTGGCTGCCCAATGGTCCGCTCGCAGTGAGCCTGCACCTCGCTCTGAATTATGCCGGCGCTATTGTCGTACCGATCAACACCGCCTACCGGGGCAACCTGTTGGCTCATGTCATCGCTAATTCCGGGGCACGCCTGATGATCGCCGACGGCAAGCTCATCGAGCGCCTGACCGACATCAGCCTGGCCGCCCTGGAAATCCTGCTGGTGGCCGGCGCGGAACGCATCGATAGCGACCTGCTGCGGCAGGAACCTGCCGACCTGCTTCAACAGCAACCGCTGGAGCCCGCAGCCCCGGTAATCCTGTACCCCCACGATACCGCCGCCGTGATCTATAC
>JALRBG010000029.1 GCA_023257855.1 Pseudomonadales bacterium
CGACGAAATCATAGGCTGAACGCCGCCCTTCCGAGCACCAGCAAGGCAGACACCGCACACAGCCCAAGCAGGAAGGGGCGTGCGCTGTGCCGGTCGATCAGGCGCTGCAACGGGCCGGAACACCCCTTGCCGATAAGCACCCCCATGAACAACATCAGGCTGTACAGCAGATCCTGCAGGTGGAAACGTCCAACCAGTGACAGTGCCACAAGGGAAACGGCACTGCCCATGGCGAACAGTACCGAAAGGTTGGCACGCAATTCAGCCCCCCGGGCATTCTGGTACACAAGGGCCTGCGGGGGACCGCCGATCGACGAAATGGTGCTCATGAAACCCGCGGCTATGGTAGCGAAAAAAATATTGCGTGGTGTTACCTGTATGTTGGCATGGATGAGGCTCATCACAACTGCCATCAGCACCAGGATGCCAAAGACCAGGTCGAACGTCACTGCCGACACCGTGCCAATGAGAAAGGCTGCCGGAATGGTGCCGATCACCCTGCCCGCGATGGCTGCCTTGAAATGGCTCATGTTGATGGCATGCCTGTCTGTATAGGCCATCCAGATCACCAGCAACAGCGCCGCGGCGATCAGGGGCCCTGGTACGAGATTGCGGTTGATCAGCAGCAGGATCGGGGCGGCAACCATCGCCAGGCCGAATCCGATGGCGGACTGGATGGCCGTGCCCACGGCAACCACTGCCACTGCAAGGAAGAAGTCCAGCAGGGAAATATCGAGGAAAGCGGTCACTGACTCAGATCGACCTGCGGGGCCGGGCTTTGAATTCGGCGGTGGAATTCGTCCTGGGAAATGGCTCATCCGGTACCGGAAGTCCCAGTGCATGACATAATGGCTCCCAGCCCTGGCTGACCTCCCAGACCAGGAGACGCTCGGGTGCAACGCCAGCCTTCACCCGCTCGGTATGTGCGCTGAATGCGGATTTTGCCGATTCGGCATCCGCATTCCCCTGCGGATAGAGCGTTTTGTAATTGGCATCGATCATGTCCAGCCAGGCGAGTCGTGCCGGGCTCAACCCTTCACGGGGCTGCCGGGTCACCTGGAAAATGGTTTCACTGGCACTTTTCCACCACTTGTCCGGATCCCGGACTGACAGGATGAGCAGGGCATCCGGATAGAAACGGGCAATCGACTGCCACTGGGTCGATGCGGGTTCGTCCACGGCAGCGAAATAGCCATCGAAAACCCTGTCCCAGTCCACATCCTGCCCCCGGGCTGAGGCATGCCACAAGGGCGTATGCTCCTCCAGATGCTCGAACAGCTCCACCATGTGGTAGCACGGGCCGCCGAGGAGTTTTTCCAGGGCAATTTTCAGGGACATGGTCCCGGTCCTGCCGAGACCTGCCCCGATTACTTTCAGGCCCATTGACGACAGCTCAGCGCGGATAGAAAGGCGGGATCTTGGCGTCGAAATTCACCCAGACGGATTTCGGCTCGGTGTACTCGTGCATGGCAAAGTGACCCATCTCACGCCCGTAACCGGAATCCTTGATGCCGCCAAAGGGAGAGCCGGGGTGGAAGCGCTTGTAGCAGTTGATCCAGACCATGCCGGACTCCATGGCCCGGGCCACCTTGTGGGCGCGGGTCAGGTTGTTCGTCCATAATCCGCCACCGAGCCCGTAAATACTGTCATTCGCCTGGGCCAGAACTTCCTCGTCCGAGTTGAACGTGGACACCACGACGAATGGGCCGAACACTTCCTCCCGGCATACCCGGTCGGACGTGCTGTTGGCCTTGACGATGGTCGGCAGCACGAAACAGCCTTTCTGGAGTGCCGGGTCATCCGGCTTGCGGCCGCCCAGCAGTATCTCGCCGCCCTGCTCTTTTGCCACGTCGCAGAAACTGAGCACGCGCTCCTGGTGCATCTTCGACGTCAACGGGCCCATCTCGGTAGAAGGATCCAGGGGGTTGCCCTGCTTAATGGACGCAGCCAGTGCCATGAATTTCTCCAGGAACTGATCGGCAATGCTTTCATGCAGCATCAGGCGGGAACCGGCAATGCATGCCTGGCCCTGGTTGTGGAAGATGGCGAAAGCCGAACCGCCCACGGCCGCATCGATATTGGCGTCCTCGAAAACGATGTTGGCCCCCTTGCCACCGAGCTCAAGCTGCAGGCGTTTCAGGTTGCCGGCCGAAGCTTCCACAATCTTGCGGCCGGTCACGGTGGAGCCGGTAAATGAAATCTTGTCGATCCCCGGATGTTCCGCCATGTACTGCCCGGCGGTATGACCAAATCCCGGCACGACGTTGATAACGCCTGGCGGAAAACCGGCTTCGCGGGCCAGCTCGGCGACGCGCAAGGTCGATAGCGGCGTCAGCTCTGCCTGCTTCATGACGACGGTGTTGCCGGCTGCCAGTGCCGGTCCGAGTTTCCAGCTGGTGAACATCAGCGGGAAATTCCAGGGCACGATCTGCCCCACCACACCGATTGGTACGCGCTGGACGTAGTTCAGGAACCCGGTATCGACCGGGATGACCGTACCCTCGTTCTTGTCCGGCATACCGGCGAAATAGCGGTACGTGGCAACTGTTCGCATGACATCCAGGTTGTGGGTATCTCGAATCGGATGGCCGGTATCCAGTGATTCCACCAGGGCGATGTTGTCCCGGTCCTTCTCGATGGCATCGGCGAGCTTGCCGATCAGGACGCCGCGGTCTGACGGCGACATGTTGGCCCAGGCCGGAAAGGCATCACGGGCTGCCTTCACGGCCCGGTCGATGTCCTCGTGCTTCGCCTCACTGACATTGGCCAGCAGGGAATTATCGTAGGGATTGAATACTTCGAACGTCCCACCATCGGCGGCGTCGACGAATTCGTTGTTGATGAAGAGCTGGGTGGGAAATTGGGCTTCGGCCATAATGCGGTTACCTTGCGTTTGGGGCTTTTCTTGCTTTAGAAACTAAAGAAACCAGGGAATCTAGAAACAAATCCGGCCTGTACATAGCAGGCCGGATTCGGGTTCGGTGCCGCCTTCCGTTAACTGGACAGCACCGGCTTGTTCCGTGGGAGTACCAGCGGCTTGCTGTAATCGGGAACGGTTCCAGCTCGCCC
>JALRBG010000034.1 GCA_023257855.1 Pseudomonadales bacterium
GTAGCGAGGTCGAAGGAGCGCAGGTAGCCGCTGTCCACGGTATACAGTTTGCCATTGGCGATGGCGCTGCCCAGCGGGTCGCGCAAATCCAGGCCGTCACGGGTGGCGCCGATCCATTTCGCCGTGTGCACGCTGCCGTCCGGATTGATAAGTGAGACGAAGCCGTCAGGCTCGGCGTTTTCACCCCGGTTTCCGGCATTCATGGCTAACACCAGGTTCTTGTCCGGGTCGAAGGTGCAGCTTTCGGTGAAATGGAAACTGCCGTAGACCTTCACGTTGGAAGACATGGTCATCTTCACGCCGGCCTCGTTGGTGCTGCCAAGCGGTTCGCCCGCCATGAAGCCTTGCGCGAACGTATTAATCGACATGCCGCAGAGCAGGGCGGCCAGTACAGTTTTTCTGATAATCATGTTGATCTCCTTGTATCAGTTATCAGGCACCAGCCGTTTCAGGCTGTTGCCGGCAAAAATATAAATGGCGCCGTCGGGACCACTGCGCACATCGCGGATACGTTCGCCGTTTTCGTGCAGCAGGTGCTCCTCGCTCACCACGCGTTCACCATCGAGTTCGAGGCGCACGAGGGCCTGTCCTGCCATGGCGCCGACGAACAGGTTGCCGCGCCATTGGGGAAACAGGTTGCCGGTATAGAACGCCATGCCGCCCGGCGCGATGGAGGGCACCCAGTAGTAGATGGGTTCGGTCATGCCGGGGCCGCGGGTGAGTCCGGTGCCGGCAGGTACGTTCACGCGGCCATCGAACTGGCGGGCATCGTACTGCACGCCATACGAATAATTGGGCCAGCCATAGTCATTGCCGGCGCGAATGATGTTGATCTCGTCGCCGCCCTGCGGGCCATGGTCGATGACCCACAGCTCGCCGGTCTCCGGATGAATGGCGCCACCTTCGGGGTCTTTCAGGCCATGGGCGAAAGTTTCGCGTTTGACCATGGCGTGTCCGAGCCAGGGATTGTCAGGCGGTATGCTGCCGTCCTTGTTGATGCGGACGACGCGGCCGGAGAAGTTGCGGGGGATATTCGGTTCATCGAGAAAGTTGCGGCCTTCCACGGTATCCAGTTCGGAATCGTAAAAACGGAAGGCATCGGCACCGATGCCGTACAGCGTGCCGTCGGGGGCAAACACCAGCCGGCGTTCGGTGCCGGTTTCGCCAATCACCTCGACATCTTCCAGCCGGCGCATGTCCTCGCTCAGGCGTGCGCGGGCAATGCGCTCGGTGCCGAGGTCCAGTGCGCGACGTTCTGCCAGGGACAGGGTCCAGACATACTCGTACCAGTGGGTGACCGGCCACTCGGCGGCGGCTTCGCCTTTGGGCGGCGCCAGGTAGGTGAAATAGATGGTGCGGTTGCTGGCGAAATCAGGATCCAGGATCACATCGTGCAGGCCCTCGGCGGCGACACGCTTGACGGGTGGCACACCGGCGATGGGGTCGGACACGATTCCTTCCGGGGAAATGGTGCGCATGGTGCCGGCGCGCTGCGTGAACATGATGTGGCCGTTGGGGAGGAAGGCCATCGCCCAGGGGCCGGCGAGTTCGTCGGCGACGGTTTCGACCCGGAAGCCGGTGGACGCCACGACCGGTGGCGGGGCATCGGTCTGGCCCGCAAAGGCGGGTGCCGGTTCGGGTGGATTGGGTGCCTGTGCCAGACTGGCCTGGCTGAGTGCCAGCAGCAGTAACGTCATGAAATAACGCATGTTTTCCCCCGCTTACCATAGCGGCAATTTTCTTATTGGTTCCTTTTTGGGACGGTTGACTATAATCAGCCCCTCCAGCAGTATCCTTCGCTGGTTCAATGGATTAAAGCACAAGAACAACAAGTAACAGTAGGGGATCGCCATGTTGTCTTTTTCTTTCCGCCCGTTCGTCAAACCTGTGCAGCAAATGGCAGCGGGTGTCCTGCTTGCTGTCATCGCCCTGGACGCATCTGCCCAGACCACGCGCGATGGCATCTACACCGAAGACCAGGCGGTCGCCGGCGGTGCACTGTACTTGCGTTCCTGTGTTGAATGCCACGGCATCACCCTATCCGGCGGCGAGGCGGGCCCGGCACTGGTCGGCGGTGCGTTCTGGTCCCAGTGGGAGAACCAGTCGCTGGCGGCTTTCTACCAGATCACCGCCAGCACCATGCCGGTAAACAATCCCAACGGCTTCTCGCCCGAACAGTACGCCAGCCTCGTAGCCTTCATGCTCCAGCAAAACGGACTTCCCGCCGGTGAGGATGAACTGTCGGGCAGTGCGGGGGACCTCGTGGCCATCAACATGCTACCCTCAGAGCAGCCGGTGCGTGTCGCCTCCCTGCTGGCCGGGGCATCAAGTGCACAGCGCACGATCGACTACGAATGGCTTGGCTACCATAACGACACCCATGCCACCCGTTATGCGCCGCTTGACCAGATCAACCGGGACAATGTCGGCAACCTGGAGATCGCCTGGCGCTGGACCACGCTCAACCACGGGCCAAATCCCGAATTCAACTACGAATCCACCCCGGTCATGGCTGACGGCGTGTTGTACGTAACGGCCGGGCGTCGCCGCGACGTGGTGGCCATCGATCCCGTTACCGGTGAGAACCTGTGGATGTTTCGTTACGACGAGGGCGCCCGGCGCGGCCCGCGCGTGAATTCCGGCCGCGGGGTGTCCTACTGGCGCGGAGAGAGCGGCGAGTCGCGCATCATCACGGTGACCCCGGGCTACTACCTCATCTCGCTCGACACGGCGACCGGTAAACCTGATCCGGCCTTCGGCGAAAACGGTGTGGTGGACCTGCGCGTGGGGCAGGAAGACCGATTCGACATCGATATAGAAGACATTCCGTCCGGCCTGACCGCGCCGCCGGTGATCGTCGGTGACGTCATCGTCATCGGCGCGGCGTTCCCTTCGGGCGGATCGCCGCGCTCCATGACCGGACCGGCCGGCAACATTCGCGGTTACGACCTGCACACGGGTGAAATGCTGTGGATCTTCCACACGATTCCGCGAGCCGGGGAGTTTGGCACGGAAACCTGGCGCAACAACTCGAATGCCTACACCGGCAACGCCGGCTCCTGGGCCACGATGTCTGCCGATCTCGAACGCGGCATCGTCTACGTGCCGGTGGAAGCCGCCACCGGCGATATGTACGGCGGCCACCGTCCCGGCGATAACCTGTTCAGCCAGACCCTGGTGGCGCTGGATGCAAAAACCGGTGAACGCATCTGGCATTTCCAGCTTATCCATCATGACATATGGGACTACGATCCCCCCACCGCGCCCGTCCTGGCCGACCTGAACGTGGACGGTGAAATCATCCCGGCCGCCATCCAGGTGAGCAAGCAGGGGATGGTGTACACGCTGAACCGCCTGACCGGCGAGCCGGTATGGCCCATCGAGGAACGCCCGGTACCGCAATCGACGGTGCCCGGCGAACAGACTTCGCCGACGCAGCCGTTCCCGAGCAAGCCGGCGCCGTTCGAGCGCCTGGGACTGAGTGAAGACGACCTGCTCGACTGGACGCCCGAGATCAAGGCGGAGGCAGTGCGCCTGCTCAATCTTTATACCTACGGGCCGGTGTACACACCACCCACACTGCAGACGGAAAGCAACCGCGGCACGTTGTTCATGCCCGGCTTCGGTGGCGGCGCCAACTGGCAGGGAGTGGCTTTCGACCCGGAAACCAACATGTTGTACGTGCCCTCGACGTCCCACCCCATGGCCATCGGCCTGACGAAAGACTCCTTCTTTGAGGACAGCGATTTCGATTACGCCATGGCGCGCGGTTTCGGTGTTGAAGGGCCGTTCGGGTTGCCGCTGATCAAGCCGCCTTACGGACGCATCACCGCTATCGACATGAATGCCGGTGAACACATGTGGATGATGGCCAATGCCGATACACCGGAAGAAATCCGCAATCATCCGCGGCTGCGCGGCGTCGATATTCCCGAGCGCACCGGCCACGGCGACCGTGGCGGGCTGCTGGTGACGAAGTCACTGTTGTTCGCGGGTGAGGGCGCCGGCCTGTACGGTGGCCAGACCGGCGGCGGCCCGATATTCAGGGCCCATGACAAGGCCACCGGGGAGATCGTTGCGGAATTCGAATTGCCGGCCAAGCAGACGGGCCTGCCGATGACCTACCAGATCGACGGCACGCAGTATATCGTCGTACCCATCGGTGACACCGGTCATCCGGGTGAGCTGGTTGCGCTGCGCGTAGCGCAATAGGCCGAATGTATCTTGTAGGTCGGCATTACCCACTGAGGCATAAAAGGGCGAAGCCCGTTTGCCGACAATGCCCGTTTACCGACAATGCCAAGGGTGGATCGAATGTCGGCAAACGGCCCGTTGGGCCTATGCCGACCTACGACACTTCGCCACCTACCACCGACTCTCGCTACACCTCTCCCAATCCCTCTCCCATCCCTGCGGGATGGTGGCATCGTTGAGCAGGAAGCCCGTTTCCAGTTCCGGATAGATTTCCTCGTACGTGGTGACGCGGCGTGAATTGATGCGACGGTTGATGTGATGCGGCTTCACCTCGGTCAATGACTTCACGCCAAGCACGCCCAGCAGGTCGGCCAGCGCGTGAATCATCGAGTTGTGGTAATTGAACACCCTGACGCCCTTGTCCGTCACATCCAGTTGTTTATAGCGAGCCGGATTCTGCGTGGCGACACCTGAAGGGCACTTGTCGGTATTGCAGTGCCTGGCCTGGATGCAGCCGAGGGCGAACATCATACCGCGCGCCGAGTTGACCGTGTCGGCACCCAGCGCACCCAGTCGCACCATGTGATAGGCGGACAGGCTCTTGCCCGCGGCGATGATGCGCAGGCGATCGCGCATGCCGATGCCGCGCAGGGCGTTGTGAATAAAATGCAGGCCTTCCCGTAAAGGTGTGCCTACCGAGTTGGTGAATTCAATCGGGGCTGCACCGGTGCCGCCTTCACCGCCATCGACAGTGATGAAGTCGGGGGTGATGCCGGTGTCGAACATGGCCTTGCAGATGCCGAGGAATTCGCTCTTGTTGCACAGGCACAGTTTGAAGCCCACGGGTTTGCCGCCTGACAGGTCGCGCAGCTTTACAATGAAGTGCAGCAGTTCGGTGGGGTTGGCGAAGGCCGAATGGGCTGGTGGTGAAATGACATCCTTGCCCATCGGTACGTCGCGGATCGCGGCGATTTCCGCCGTCACCTTGGCGGCGGGAAGGATGCCGCCGTGGCCAGGCTTGGCACCCTGTGAAATCTTGATCTCGATCATCTTCACCTGGTCTTCGGATGCCTTGCGGGCAAAGCTTTCGGGTTCAAAATTCCCGTGGTCGTCACGACAGCCGAAATAACCCGTACCGATCTGCCATACGAGATCGCCGCCGAACTGGCGATGGTGATCGGTCAGGCCGCCCTCGCCTGTGTTGTGGAAGAAGCTGCCCAGCTTCGCGCCCCGGTTCAGGGCAAGGATCGCGTGCTTGCTGAGCGAGCCGTAACTCATGGCCGATATATTGAGCGGTGAAGCGGAATAGGGTTTCCTGCAAAGCTCGTCGCCAAAAGAGCAGCGTATGCTGTCCGGCGCCACGAGAACAGGCATGATGGCGTAGTTGATCCACTCATAGCCGTTCTTGTAGGTATCGATGATGGTACCGAAAGGGCGCGTATCCTCCTGCTTTTTCGCACGCTGGTAGACGAGGCTGCGGAATTCGCGGGGAATGGGCCTGCCGTTGAGGTCGGATTCCACGAAGTACTGCTGGATTTCCGGGCGGATGTACTCAAACAGGTAGCGGATATGGCCGATGACTGGGTAGATGCGCAGCACAGTACGGCGTTTCTGCAGCATGTCGTAATAGCCGATCAGTACCAGGGGGATGATGATCACCCAGAGCCAGTGCAGAGGCGGCCACAACTGCGCCAGGCCGAAGACGATGAGGGGTACCGCGATGCTGGAAATAATGAATGTGTGGCGAACGGTCATGGGATTCAAACGGGTGAGAGTTTTGCTAGGTGGCCGGATTAAAACATAAAGCCCCTTGGCGGGGCCAGACGGGGCCCGACCGGGCAAGGAACTCCTCAGACAAAAGGGAGTCTTATGTTGGGCCTGTGAAGTTAACGTCCGGTGTTATTTTTACCGGTAACGTTGTAACATCCGTGGCCCCGAATTTCTGAAATTGTTCTCGGATTCACTATTTAGTAGGAGTAGATAATGCGCACCAAACTGACGAGCTTTTTTGTTACTGTCCTGGCCTTCGCTGCCTTCGGCGCCAGCCAGGCTTTCGCCCAGGGCTTCCAGCTGCCCAACATGCAGGTCACCAGCACGGCTTTCGAGGACGGCGGCATCATCCCGATTCGCTACACTTCGCACGGTGACAACATCCAGCCGGGCTTCACCATCACCGGCGCACCGGAAACCACCGCCAGTTTTGCCATCATCTTTCACGATATCGAAGTTGCCATCGGCGGCGGTACCGGCGACGTCACTCACTGGGTAGCGTTCAACATCACCTCGCGCGAAATCCCGGAAGGCAGCCTGCCGGCCGGCAGCGTGCAGGGCAACAACATCCGCGGCCAGGCCAGTTACATGGGCTCGGGCGCACCGTATGCCGACCGTTACCATCATTACGTGTTCGAATTCTATGCGCTCAGCGACACGCTTAACCTGCCGGAAGGCGCCAGCCGTGACGACGTCATGGCCGCCATGCAGGGAAAAGTAGTCGCCAAAGCCGCATACGTCGGCCGTTATGCAAATGCTAGAGAGCAGTAAGTAATAGCTGCTGCGCTTGGCCATACTTCGTTAACAGGCGTTTTCGGGTTCGTCGTGCCGACAAGCAAAACCCACCGCAGCCCAAAAAGAAGAAACCGAAATGTCTTGTGCCCGCCGCCACGAGTCCAACAACGACTTGCCGCTATCGACAGAGA
>JALRBG010000005.1 GCA_023257855.1 Pseudomonadales bacterium
CGGAGTATTGCCAGAGTAGACCGGCGGGGCCGGTAATACTTTCAAGACCAATTATTCCTATCTACGGGACCTGCCTACCCCTGGATCACTCACCTGTCGCTTTTGCTCTGAACGGACTATACTTGCCGGCACCGAAAGGTCCCTTCGTCCCATAAATAGCTATTAAATTCAGTGAGTTAAGACATGTCCAAGGTATCCAGAATCCTCCTGTTCCTGTTGCCGGCAATCCTGCTCGGCGCGTGCGGCGGCAATGATTCCGCCATGGAAACAGCGGCCCCGGCGGCCGCCCCGTCCAACACCCTCGGGTCCGGCATCGACACCGCCAATTTCGACACCAGTGTCCGCCCGGGCGACGACTTTTACGCCTATGTGAACGGCACCTGGCTGGCCAATACGCCGATGCCGTCCGACAAATCCAATTACGGCAGCTTCACGGCACTGGCCGACGATGCCGAGGCTTACCTGCGCGAAATCATCGAGGCAGCCGCGGCACAGGATGCGGCACCGGGTTCGGATGCACAGAAGGTCGGGGATTTCTTCCAGAGTTTCATGGACGAAGAGCGTATCGAGGTGCTGGGTGCGGAACCGCTGCAGGCGACCCTGGCGGAAATCGCCGCCATCACCGACAAGAATGCCCTGCTGATCAAGATGGCCGAGCTGAACCATATCAGCGTACAGATGCCGGTGGGTGTGTACATCGACAATGATGCCAAGCAGTCCGACCAGTACATCAGCTACCTGACCCAGTGGGGACTGGGTCTGCCCGATCGCGACTGGTACCTGTCCGAAGACGATGCCTCGCACGAGGAAGCCCGCAACGCCTACGGCGAGTATGTCACCAATGTCCTGGCGCTGGCCGGGTATGAGCGTGCTGAAGAAGCGGCCCAGTCCGTACTCGGCATCGAGTTCCTGATTGCCGGCCAGCACTGGGATCGCGTGCAGAACCGCCAGCGTGAACTCACCTACAACAAAATGTCGCAGGATGACCTGGGCGGCCTGGCCCCGGACATGGACTGGGATGGTTTTATGAAGGCGCTCGGCATCACCGATACCACCTATATCGTGCGCCAGCCGAGTTATATCGAAGGCCTTAACACTATCTGGAACGAGATCAGCCTGGAGCAGTGGAAGGACTACACCAGCTTCAAGTATGTCGACTCCCTGGCCGCCTACCTCAACCAGGACTTCGTCGATACGCAGTTCGCCTTCCAGGGCAAGACGCTGGACGGCCTGGAGGAGAACCGGCCGCGCTGGAAGCGCGGTGTCGACACGATAGACGGCGCGCTCGGTGAAGTGGTGGGCCGCATCTACGTGGAACAGCATTTCGCGGATGAGGCCAAGCGCCGCATGGATGAGCTGGTGGAGAACCTGCGCGAGGCATTCCGTGTCGGCATCGATGAACTGGAATGGATGACCGCGGCCACCAAGGCCGAGGCCCAGGAAAAACTGCGCAAGTTCACCACCAAGATCGGTTATCCCGAACAGTGGAAGGACTATTCCGCGCTGGCAGTGTCGGCAGACGATCTCGTCGGCAATGTCATTCGTTCACGCAACGTCGAGCACCGCCGAGAACTGGCCAAGCTCGGCAGCCCGATCGACCGCGGCGAGTGGTTCATGACACCTTACACTGTCAATGCCTACTACAATCCGCCGATGAACGAGATCGTGTTTCCGGCCGCCATCCTGCAGCCGCCGTTCTTCAATGTCGAAGCGGATGACGCGGTGAACTATGGCGGCATCGGTGCCGTCATCGGTCATGAATTCAGCCATGGCTTCGACGACCAGGGCCGCAAGTCGGACGGCGACGGCAACCTGCGCGACTGGTGGACCGAGGAAGATGCCGACGCCTTCAACGCCCGTGCCGCCACACTGGTGGACCAGTACAACCAGTTTGAGGTACTGCCCGGCAAATTCCTTAACGGGGCATTCACCCTGGGGGAGAACATCGGCGACCTGTCGGGTCTCGCGGTAGCCTACAAGGCTTACCGGATGTCACTGAATGGCGAGGAAGCCCCGGTCATTGACGGCCTCACCGGCGACCAGCGCTTCTTCATGGGTTGGGCACAGGTCTGGCGGCGCCTGTACCGGGATGAGAACCTGGAAATGCGCATTACCTCGGATCCGCATTCGCACAGCGAAGCGCGCGTCAACGGCATCGTGCGGAACTTCGACACCTGGTATGACGCATTCAATATCCAGCCCGGCGATGCGCTGTACCTGCCGCCGGAACAGCGCGTGAAAATCTGGTAAGGGGCAAAAGCGGTTTTTGCGAACGGGGTTACAAACTTTGAAAAGCATTCTGATTAAACTGTTCTGGCCTGTCCTTGGTCCCTTCGAGAAAGGAGACGGTCCGTACAGTTACAAGGCGTCGAGTCGCAGCATACTGCTGATCGTCGGCGTGCTGTTCGGCGGCCTGTCGGGCGGGTCGCTGTTCTTCTCCATCCAGAAAGGGGAATACGCGGCCTTCCTGCCCATCGTGGTCTTCTTCGGCGTGGCCCTGGTATGTCTCGTGGTGGGCGGTCTCGGCAGTGACCGCGCCGTCGCGACGTTGTGGGGCAACGCGAAAAGCTCCCGCAAGGGCAAGTAAATAAATCGAAGAAGATGGCCTCGTAGTTCGCTGTAGTTCGTTGCATTGATGGTCGTCGATGCAGGAGGTCAACCATGAACACCATTCACCTGCAATGCGACTGCGGCCGCATCAAGGGCGAGGTCCGGCACGTCGCCCACGCCAATTGCAATCACCTGGTCTGTTACTGCAACGACTGCCAGGAATTTCCCCGTCATCTCGGCAAGGCCGGCAATGTCCTCAATTCCTGGGGTGGCACCGAGATCGTGCAGATCCCCCAGGCCTGGCTGGATATCACGGAAGGCGCGGACCTGATGCGCTGCATCCGTTTCGGCAAGAAAGGCATCTACCGCTGGTATGCTGGCTGCTGCAATGCGCCTATCGGCAATACCCTGGGTCCGGGCTGGCCGTTTATAGGGATCATCCACAGTTTCATCAGGCCCAAGGGTGAGCTCGCGGACGCCGTGGGTCCCTCGCGCGGCAACGTCTGGGTCGAGTTTGCCGCACCGGGCGCACCGGATGACGTGCGCAAGCATGCATCCGCCTTCAGGCTGTTGTTCCGCACACTGCGGTTGATGCTGACCTGGAAGGTGAGAGGGCTGCACCAACCTTCCGCGTTTTTCAGTTTATCCGGCCAGCCCGTGGCAGAACCGGAAGTGCTGTCACTCTGATTCGTCTGCCTGTTTCGCCATGCGCTTGTTCTGCGCGCTGATCACCAGGATCACGCCCGCCAGGATGATGGCCGCGCCGAAGATGATGTGCGCGTTGATTTCCTCGCCCGCGATCAGCCAGCCGAGAAAGATGGCCACCGTCGGGTTGACGAAGGCGTAGGTGGACACGCTGGCGGCAGAGGCGTTCTTCAGCAGCCAGACATAGGATGAGATGGCGACGATGGAGCCGAACACCACCAGGTAGGAAAATGCCGCGAACGACACCAGTGAAATGCCCACGGGTTGGAAGGCGAACCATTCGCCGAGTACCAGGGACACCAGCAGCAGCGACAGGCCGCCGCCGAACATCTGGCAGGCCGCCGACATGAAAATGGAATCCGGCTGCGTGAACTTCTTGGAATAGATTGATCCGGCCGCCCACAACATCGAACCGAAGATCACCACCAGTGCGCCTGGGATGTAGATGTCCGTCGCGGTGATTTTTACCGGGTCGATCAGCACCACCGTACCGATGATGCCGAGGCTGATGCCTGCCAGGCCCTTCACCGTGGGCGGCGGACCGCCGGCCCACAGAAAGTCCAGCATAATCAGCCACAGGGGCAGGGTCGATACCAGCAGGGCGGCCAGCCCCGAGGTGATGTATTGCTCCGCCCACACGACCAGGCCGTTGCCGCCCAGGAACAAGAATGTGCCGACAACCCACAGGTTCAGCCACTGCTGCAGTGAC
>JALRBG010000094.1 GCA_023257855.1 Pseudomonadales bacterium
TCGCCAGCTATGCCGGCACGGCGGCCGCCGCCACCCGCAACGCCGACAGCGAAGCCGACCAGGGCAACAGACTGGTCAAGGAAAGCGCCGGCGGCATCCAGCACCTGGCTCAGACCCTGGAAAGTGCCGCCAGCACCGTGGAGCTGGCTGACAAGTTGTCGGCCCGCGGTTTTGCAGCAATGGCCCTCAATGGCGATATTGCGCAAAAGCAGCGGGAACTGACCGTCAGCAAGCTCAAATCCGGCAAGCTGGATATCCTTGTCGCCACCGACGTGGCGGCACGCGGGCTGGATGTGGAGCGCATCAGCCATGTCATCAATTACGACATACCCTACGACACCGAAGCCTATATCCATCGCATTGGCCGCACCGGCCGCGCGGGGCGCAGTGGTGATGCCATCCTGTTTGTTACCAACCGGGAAAAACGCCTGCTCAATGCCATCGAGAAAGCGACCCGCACACCGATCGAGTTGATGGAGATGCCGTCGACGGAGCTGATCAACAACAAGCGCCTGGCGCAGTTCAAGCAGGTCATTACCGATACCCTGGCCACGGAAGACCTAGCGCTGTTTACCAGCCTGGTGGAACAGTACCAGCAGGAGACTGGTGTGCCGGCGGTGAATATCGCGGCGGCACTGGCCAAATTGCTACAGGGCGATGAGCCGCTGCTGCTGGAAGCCAAACCGGGGCGGGACAGGCCAGTTTTTCGGGGGGATGAACGTGAGGATTCGCGTCCGCCGCGCCGGGAACGTGAGGGCCGTCGGGAATCACGCAATGACGCCGGCAGGGAGTCCAGGAAAGACAGGCCTGAAAATGCAGGCCACGACAGCAAGCGCAGCGAGCCGCGGCACAAGCATTCACGGCCCGAAGAAGGCATGGAGCGCTTTCGCCTCGAGGTGGGGCACATCCACCAGGTGAAGCCGGGCAATATCGTCGGTGCCATTGCCAATGAAGCCGGGCTCGACAGCCAGTACATCGGCGTGATCAATATCTATGACGATTACAGCACCATCGACCTGCCGGTGGATATGCCGAAGGAAATATTCAGGTGCCTCAAGAAGACCTGGGTGGCTGGGCAGATGCTCAATATCTCGCGGGAAGGGCAGCACAATTCGGAAAACGGCCAGCAGAAAAAGCGCAAGCCGCGCAAGAAGCCGGATCGGTCAGAGTAACGTCTTACAAATAGATGTAAGACCCATCCGGCCTTAAATACGGCTCGCCCTGGTACAACCCTTCCGTCCTCGCCGCATCGATCTCACTGACGAGGTTCACCTGGTCCTCATGGAACGACCCGCCGATCCCCGGCCGGTCGTTGGGCCACAGTTTGCCGTCCTCCAATGTATAGGTGTCGTCGACGTAATCGGGCAGGGCGCCACGCGCCATCTCGTTGATGATAGGGCCGCTGGTGGCGAACAGGCAGTGGCTGACGGCCGCTGTCGAGAGCGGCGCGGTGAAGTGGGGCACCACGCCGACGTGGTGGGCGTTGCATAGGGCGGCGATCTGCATGAACGGCGTGACGCCGCCGACGTTAGGCATGGATGCACGCAGCCAGTCGACCAGGTTGGTTTCCACCAGCGGGCGGATGCCGTCCATGATGTCTCCGAACTGTTCGCCCGCGGCCAGCGGCACGCTGGTTTGCTGCCGAAGGCGCTCGAACTGGGTAGCGTCGGTGATGCTTCTGACGGGGTCTTCCACGAAGAAGGGGTTCAGGGGTTCCAGCAGTTTGCACAGGCGGGTGATGTCCGGCAGGTCGAAGCGGGTGTGGGCGTCCAGGATCCAGTCGCCGTCGTCGCCCACGCCCTGGCGCATCTGTTCGGCGACGCGTGCGGTCTGGTCCACGGCCTGGCGTGCGTTGAAGGTGCCGGTTTCGTCGTAGTCCACCCCGTGATAGCGCACGGCGCGAAAGCCGGCATCCATGACGGAGCGGGCGCTGTCGCGTGCGTTGTTGACGTTGAGGGTGCCAAAGCTCTGGTAGCACTCGATGTGGTCGCGGGTACGTCCGCCGAGCAGTTCGTATAACGGCACATCCAGGGCCTTGGCTTTCAGGTCCCACAGGGCGCAGTCCAGGGCGCCCATTGCGTGCAGTTTTTCCCGACCGGGGGGATAGAACTTGTTGCGGTAGAGCTTGCCCCAAAGGTATTCGATGCGAAAAGGGTCCTCGCCGATGAGCAGGCCCGCGATGTCTTCGTGCAGGTCCTTGGTGCCGCCCTGGCCGATGCCGACAAGGCCCGAGTCGGTTTCGATGGTGACGAGAATTTCGCTCAGGTTGATCCAGTCTGACAGCCCGTTGGTGCCGGTGGGGTTATAGACGCGTATGCGGGTGATTTTGGTGTCGCTCAGGGCGCCTTTGGCATGTTGGGCGAGGCCGGTGTTGAGAACGGAGGCGGTGGCGAGGCTGGTGAAGATGGATTGGCATAGTTTGCGGCGTTGCATGTGGTGTTCCCCCTTTTTATGGGGATTATTGCATGAATCAAAGGGGTCAGAGTAAGTTGATTCGGGAACTGGCAGATTGTTAAAAGATCTGGTGCTTGCCTAAAAGCGTTTCGAAGAACATCCGAAACGCACTGAAGAAACTATAAAGCGGGTAGTCGTACGTAGCGGGATGATTCTTTTCAAACAGGTAGTGCGACACGATAGAAAGGCTGTAGCCAATGAAGATGGCGAAGGCAAGCCACCGCCAGTCCAGAGTGGCCAAGAATACTATGCCGGAGAGCAGGGCCAGGCCTATAGCCAGGAAATGACATAGCTTGGTGTACTTGTGCCGGTGGCCGGTCAGAAAGTACCCTTGGTAAAAATCATCAAAGGTCGCATACTCTTTTTTCATCTGGCTGCTCCGTTGGCGGGTTATCAACAAAACGATGATGTCGGATATCGGCCCTTCAGGCCTTTATGCCCCAGAGGATATCTTCCGACCGACATACTTACAGCTACTGGTTTGGCAAAAACCGCCGCGTGGATTCCAGGTCGCAGTTGAACGGCGACATGTCGGCATCCGGCACGAACTGCAGGTCCCTCGAGTAATTCATCTGCCCCACGATGTATTCGGGGTCTTCCAGCATGAATGACGCCTGCATGTGGGTGCCGCCGTCGATGAGGCGGAAGCGTTCCACCACGTGTTTTTGCGGACCGGAGGGAATGCCGTTCTGGTAGGGCGAGCGGTGGGGCGCAAAATTGGTGGTGTCGATCACCAGCGTGTCGCCTTCCCATTGCCCTGTTGAATGGCCTTCATGGAACAGCTCGTCGGCCGGCGGGTGGGCGCGGCCGTCCATGTACACCGTACGCATGGTGTCGAAGTACTGGCTGCGTATCGTGATGGTGTCATCGTTGTTCAGGGTGATCTCCATCGGATAGAGGTCGGTGTAGATGATCAGCGACGGCGTCGGTTTGGAGACACAGGACAGCTCCGGGTTTTCCTCGGAGGCCTGGCTGTAGGCCGCTTCCATGGTGCGCCCAAGCTCTGTCAGCGTGAGCTCCTGGATCATCAGTTGGTCGAGCCCGCCCGGGTAATCCGCCGGCAACCTGCCACGGTCCACCAGCCAGCGCCCGGCGATGCTGCTGGCGCGTTGGATGGTCGGTTGGGTGCGGGTGATGCCGCGCGGCGAGGCCACCAGGGGCTCGCCGTTTTCACGGGTGATGGAGGTGAGCAGGCCATAGGGCCGGCCATCGAGGGCGGGATAGAGGCCGACGTTGACGGTCTCGCCGATGGCGAGCGAATCCGGCGTCCAGCCCAGGCGCCGCATGGTGATGCCCGAGGCCATCTGGATGTCCCATTCGGTAACCGTGTTGTTGGCGCCGGTGACGGCGACGGTGACATAGGCGTGGGGATTGCGCAGGCTGTATTCGGTAACGCTGCCGGTGATGTTGAGCACCGTGTTCAGGTCGAGCGCGGCATCGCTGTGATGGGACCAGGTATTGGCCGACAGCAGCATGCCGATCAGCATGTACATGATCCTGGCGGCATTGCGCACTGTGTGTCTGCATGTGTTCATGGCATTTCCCTCAATTATCCCCAACGTAAATCAAAGCGCCCGAAGGGCAGGTCCCGGTAGCGCCTGCCCGTGATGCGGAAGATAGCATCCCCGATGGCAGACTGCACCGATGTCGCGCGGTCGTGGCCCATGCCGGCCAGCCAGTGGTTGGTGCTGAAGAAATTGATGTTGATGTGCGGCGGGTCTTCTTGGATGCGCGAGACGGGAAAGCGGTCGAAGTTGTTTTCCACCACATGGCCGTCTTCCACCGTGATGGCCTGGTGCATGGCGTCGTTGTAGAACCAGGCGATCTGGCCTTCGATCTGTTTTTTCACCGACAGGGGATTGACCAGGCCGAAGCCGCTGTCGTGGGCCACGTCCACCCGCTCCAGTTTCAACACGCCGGCCTTGCTGATGGAAACGGTGTGCACCATGGCGCTGATGGTGGCCACCCCATTGGCTTCGGCGCCGCGCTCTTCCAGGGCGATGGCGCGCACGGTGCCTTCGGGCAGGGGTGCATCCCAGTCACTCATCTCGGCGGCCATATCGAGCGCCCTGATCATGTCGTCCTTGTAGGGCAGGTCGGTGCGGGCGATGAGCTCGCGGCGGTAGCGATACGGATCGCGGCCGGCGGCATGGGCCAGTTCGTTGATGAAACTTTCCCGGTAGAACTCATGGGCCGCCTGGCCCACGCCGCGGCGGGTGCCGCACGGAATGTGGAATCGGGTGGTGTGATTGGAAAAGCGGTAATTGGGGACAAAGTAGCGTGAGGCAATATCGAAGGAAGCCGTGGGGCCGAAGCCGTCTTCCTGCATGCCGGTTTGCACCTCCATGGCCATTGGCCAGCCGTCTGCATCCAGTGCCGCTTTCATGCGGGCCACGCCCATGGCGCGGTAGGTGGTGCCGATGAAATCCTCTTCCCGCGACCACAGCAAATGAATGGGCGTGCCGCGATGGGCGTTGGCGATCATGATGGCCTGTTCGGCCTGCGGGCCATTGCCGTTGCGCCCGAAGCCGCCGCCCAGGTGGCACTGGTGCACATGTACGTTTGCCTCCGGGATGCCGGTGATCTGCGCGGCGCTGAAGCGGGTTTCCTGCGGGCTCTGTTCGCCAATCCAGATATCCACCCGGTCGTCGGTGACCAGCACGGTGGCGTTGCCCGGTTCCATGCGGGCGCGGGGCAGGTAGGGTGTGGAGTAGGTGGCTTCCACGAGTTGTGCGGCGTTATTGAAAGCCTGGTTCACATCACCCTGGTTCACCCGTACGGTGCCGGGTTGATCGAGGGATGCCAGCAAGTCTTGCTGCATGTTGGCCGTATTGCGCGCGGCATTATCCGGTGGAATATCCCACTCGATGGGCAGGCGTTTGACCGCCTGGTTGGCCTGGTACCAGGTGTCCCCGATGACCGCCACACCGCCACTGAAGACGCGGCCGCGGGTGAGCGCCGGGTCGGGAATGGGAAAGCGGAAAGCTGACTGCACACCGGGCATGTCGGCAATGGCGTCGAAGTCGTGGCTTTTTACATCGCCGCCGTACACCGGGCAGGTGCGTATCGCCGCCCACTTCATGCCGGGCAGGCGCACGTCGATGCCGTAGCGGGTCTTGCCGGTCACCTTGTCGGGGATATCCAGGTTCTTTTGTTCGGTGCCCATCAGCGTCCACTGTTCGGGCGGCTTGAGGGTGATGGACCCGGGATCCGGGTGGGGCGTGGCGGCGGCCAGATGGGCGATAGCGCCGTACGTGGTTTGTTGATTACTGGGGGTATGGGTGATGACGCTGTCCCTGGCGGTGAGTTCACTGACCGGCACGTCCCACAAATTGGCGGCGGCCAGCAGCAGGCGTTCGCGGGCTTCGGCGCCGGCCAGTTGCAGGTAGTAACGGCCGTCGCGCACCGAGGCGGCCTCGTTGGTGCGCATGCGCCGGTACAGGCTGTCAGGAATGCCGCGCAGGCGCTGGCGGTCGCGAAACTCGGGCACGCCGCCCCCGGTTGGGTCGTTGGCGCCATTGCCCGGCACATTCAATGTCCAGGCGGGCGCCATCTCGCGGCCATCGCGGTTCACCGACGCATAGGTCGGCCGCACCTTCGTCCAGTCACACTGCAATTCCTCGCATACCATCATGGCGTTGGAGGTCCACACACCTTGGCCGAGTTCGGTCTGGGCGATGCGGATGATGATGGTGTCGTCGGGTTCGATCACCACCCAGGCGTTGACTTCGGGGGTTGCCAGGCTGGCCTGTTCGTCGGTTTGGG
>JALRBG010000145.1 GCA_023257855.1 Pseudomonadales bacterium
TGGTGATCCGCGCCGGGGAGCATTCGGCCAGCATCATGCTGGGTGCCCAGAATATGCATGACCAGCAGGCTGGCGCGTTTACCGGAGAAATCTCGGCGCCGATGCTGAGGGATCTTGGCTGCAGTCATGTGATTATCGGGCACTCCGAAAGGCGGGAAATTTTCGGGGAAAGTGATGCGTTAATCGCTGACAAGTTTGCTGCGGCCCTGGCGAACTCGCTCAGCCCGGTACTGTGTATTGGCGAGACGCAGGCACAGCGCGAAGCCGGCGAAACAGAAGCCACCGTGCTGAGGCAACTGGGTGCAGTGCTGCAGCAGGTTGGAGCGGATGCCTTTGCAGATGCCGTGATTGCTTATGAGCCGGTCTGGGCCATCGGCACCGGGTTGACGGCAACACCGGACCAGGCGCAGGAAGTACATGGCCTGATACGCGACACCCTGGCCAGGCACAATGCTGAAGTGGCCGGCGCAATCCGGGTTTTGTACGGCGGCAGTGTGAAGGCGGATAATGCCGCCGAACTGTTTGCCCAGCCGGATATCGATGGTGCCCTGGTAGGCGGAGCCTCGCTGGTGGCAGACGATTTTTTAACGATTTGTTCGAGTTACAACTGAGACAGGGCGGCAGGCTCCTGTCCAAACGAGAGAATTTATGGAATCAGTGATAATTTTTGTTCATGTCATAGCCGCTATTGCCATTACCGGCCTGGTGCTCATACAGCAGGGCAAAGGTGCGGATATGGGTGCTTCCTTCGGTAGCGGTGCATCCCAGACGATTTTCGGCAGCTCTGGCAGTGGCAATGCCCTGACCAAATCAACCAGCATCATGGCAACCATCTTTTTCATCACCAGTCTCGGACTGGCGATAATTGCCAGACAGCAGGCCGACATCACCATCGATGATGGCGGTCTTATCCAGAACCTTGACGAGATCACTGCCCAGCAACAGGCTGCTGCAACCCGTCAGGCTGCAGACGACATTCCCGTAGTGGCTGCTGCCGCTGATGAAGGTGATGTGCCTGTGCTGGATGCCCTGTCGGAATCCGATGTGCCTGAGGCTATCGTTGAAGAAGCCCTGGAAGCAGCTGGTGATATCCCGGCCGTGACCGAGGGAGAAACACAAGATTAAGCCGACGTGGTGGAATTGGTAGACACGCTATCTTGAGGGGGTAGTGACGTAAGTCGTGCCGGTTCAAGTCCGGCCGTCGGCACCAAATAATGTGAGGAGATTCGCCTGTCTCCTCGACTTCACAGAGATGAGAATGTGAGGTTGCAGCAAGCCGGAGCCGCCAGGCTCCAGCCAAGGCAAGCTCCCGGAATTTGGGAGCCAAGGCGACCTGAACGTTCCTGTATCACAGGAACCAGAATCAGGACCACCCGGGAAATCAGTAAATACGGGGTCTGCAGGGGAAATGGGGTCGAGTTTGACCTTGACCATATCCCCCAGTCCTCCTATAATTCCCGGCCTTTCCGCTGGGCAAAATTCCGGCTGGAAAAGAGAAGTTGATTAGTTGCGGGGTGGAGCAGTCTG
>JALRBG010000165.1 GCA_023257855.1 Pseudomonadales bacterium
TGCGGGCACGCAGGCCCTCGCGAATCTCGTCAACGCTCAAGTCGCTGTCATTGAGGAATTTCTCGAGCAGCTTTTCGTTGCCCTCGGCAGCCGCCTCAACCATTTTCTCGTGCCATTCCTGGGCTTCGTCGGCAAGCTCGGGCGGGATATCGCGCAGCTCGTAGGTCGTACCCATGTTGTCCTCATTCCAGTAGACGGCTTTCATCTCGATGAGGTCGATAACACCTTCGAACTTTTCTTCGGCGCCGATCGGCAATTGAATGGGTACCGGGTTCGCACCAAGGCGCTCCCGAATCTGTTTGACGACGCGCAGATAGTTCGCGCCGGCGCGATCCATCTTGTTGACGAAAATCATCCGCGGCACATGGTACTTGTTGCCCTGGCGCCAGACTGTTTCCGTCTGCGGCTCTACGCCACCGACGGAGCACAGCACCGTAACGGCGCCGTCGAGTACGCGCAGGCTGCGCTCTACTTCAATCGTGAAGTCAACGTGTCCCGGCGTATCAATGATATTGATACGATGCTGTTCGAACTGCTGTGCCATACCGGTCCAGAAACAGGTGGTGGCCGCAGAGGTAATCGTGATACCACGCTCCTGCTCCTGCTCCATCCAGTCCATAACGGCAGCGCCATCATGTACCTCACCGATCTTGTGGGAGATACCGGTATAGAAAAGTACGCGTTCTGTAGTAGTGGTTTTACCAGCATCTACATGCGCCACAATACCTATATTGCGATAGCGCTTAATGGGAGTCTTTCTGGCCACAACAATGCCCTCAAAAAAAGCAGTTTAATTAAACAGGATTTAGAAACGGTAGTGCGAGAACGCGCGGTTGGCCTCAGCCATGCGGTGTACGTCTTCACGTTTCCTGACAGCGCTACCACGTCCTTCGGAGGCGTCCATGATCTCGCCGGCAAGGCGCAGGGCCATGGATTTTTCACCACGGGCACGGGAATGCTCCACCAACCAGCGCATGGACAGCGCATTGCGACGATCTGGACGCACTTCCACCGGCACCTGATAGGTGGCACCACCCACACGGCGGGATTTAACTTCCACCAGCGGGGCAATGTTTTCCAGAGCGGTTTCGAAAGCTTCCAACGGATCCTTGCCGGTCTTGTCGGCAACCACTTTCAGGGCGCCGTATACAATTTTTTCTGCAACGGATTTCTTGCCGTCCACCATGACGTGGTTCATGAATTTGGCAAGGGTCTTGTTTCCGAATTTCGGATCGGGAAGGACTTCCCGCTTTGGTACTTCGCGTCTTCTTGGCATGGTTTCCTCGCTTCAGGTTTGCCCGGAATGATGACGGTATGTCAGGATCCGACCTTACTGGAATTGATGAATAAATTAATTAATTAATTCAGTTACTTAGGTCTCTTTGTGCCGTACTTGGAGCGGCCCTGCTTCCTGTCGGCGACGCCGGAGGTATCCAGGCTGCCACGCACGGTGTGGTAACGCACACCGGGCAGGTCCTTCACCCTGCCGCCCCTGATCAGGATCACGGAGTGCTCCTGCAGGTTATGGCCTTCACCACCGATATAGGAAGTGACTTCGTAGCCGTTGGTCAGGCGCACACGACACACCTTGCGCAGTGCGGAGTTCGGCTTTTTCGGTGTCGTGGTATAGACGCGGGTGCAGACACCACGGCGCTGCGGGCAGCCCTGCAGGGCAGGTACACCGCTCTTTTCGACCTTGTTTCTCCTGGGCTTGCGAACCAGCTGGTTAACTGTCGCCATGTATTGCTCCGAAATATGTTCTTTGCTTGGTAAAAAGAGGCGCGATTGTAATGATCGCGCCCTGCCTAGTCAACTGGAACCGGACGGAAACCGGGCCTTGGGGCCCGGATTTCCTGCCCTGGATCCTATTCTTCCTCTTGCTTTGCCGCCTTGTTGCTTTCCGACTCGGCCAGCGCCTCGATCAACGCGGATTCCACTTCACTTGCGGTGGGACCCTCATCGTCGGACTGCCTGGCTTCCGCAACACGCTTGCGGTTTGCGTGGTAGGACAACCCGGTACCTGCCGGAATCAGGCGGCCGACCACGACGTTTTCCTTCAGGCCCTGCAGGAAGTCCTGCTTGCCGGTAACCGCCGCTTCCGTGAGGACGCGAGTGGTTTCTTGGAAGGAAGCCGCAGAAATGAACGATTCGGTGGCCAGGGATGCCTTGGTGATACCCAGCAGGATGCGGTCGAACTTCGCCGGATCCTTGCCTTCCTCGACCAGGCGGGCATTCTCGGAACGTACACGAATGTACTCTACCTGCTCACCCTTGATGAAGCTGGAATCGCCCATCTCGAGGATTTCCGCCTTGCGCAGCATCTGGCGAATGATCACCTCGATGTGCTTGTCGTTGATCTTGACGCCCTGCAGACGGTAGACTTCCTGAATCTCGTCGACGAGGTAACGCGCAAGCGCGGCTTCGCCCTTGATCTTCAAGATGTCGTGCGGGTTGGCC
>JALRBG010000221.1 GCA_023257855.1 Pseudomonadales bacterium
TGCAGCCTTCCTGGATGGTGAGGAAGGCCTGGCACTCGGACACCTGGGGCTCGGGCAGGCGGTCGAACTTCTCGATTTCGGGGAAGCTGATGTCCACCACCGGGCTGCCTTTGCCGGAGGCATCCAGCAGCTCCGGCAGCCGGTGCAGGGTCTGCGGCCCGAACACCACATCCACGTAAGGCGCGCGCTTGCCGATCAGCTCGCCCTCCTGGCTGGCAACGCAGCCGCCGACGGCAATCTTCAGGTCCGGTTTGAGCGTCTTCAGCTCACGCCAGCGACCCAGCTGGTGAAAAACCTTTTCCTGCGCTTTTTCCCTTATGGAACAGGTGTTTAGCAGGAGCACGTCGGCTTCCTCGGCGGTCTCGACCCGTTCCATGCCCTGGTACTCCCGGAGCAGGTCGACCATGCGCGCCGAGTCGTACTCGTTCATCTGGCAGCCATGGGTCTTGATGAAGACTTTTTTGGTCATTGTCGTTAAGTTGGCAGTAATTCGGGGCAATACCCTGAAAAAAAGAGGCGCGATTATAGCGGCTTCCCCGGTAACACTCTATAAAAGCAGGAAGTTTGCCCTTGAAAACGGCCCAATAACCCCGATACTTGGGGCGTCAACAGCACCAAGGTAGTCATCATGGCCAAATCCAGACCCGAACCCATCTACAAGGTCACCTTCCTCAACAAGGGACAGGTATACGAAGTTTTTGCCAGGCAGGTGTATTCCAGCGACCTGTACGGCTTTATCGAGATCGAGGATTTCCTGTTCGGCGAGCGCAGCCAGATGGTGGTGGACCCGGCCGAGGAAAAACTGAAGGCTGAATTCTCGGGCGTCACCCGCAGCTTCATTCCCATGCAGGCCGTTATCCGCATCGATGAAGTGGAGAAGGAGGGCGTCAGCAAGATCGAAAGCGGTGACAACATCGCTCCCTTCCCGACACTTCTCTCGCCGCACGGAAAAAGCAAAGGCAACTAGCAGCTCTTCCCGTAGCGCTTACCCATTATTCCTTCTGGCTGGCATCTCCGCCGGCCTGTCTTCGTTCGTCCCGGGACATTAGGCAAGTCGATAACATAGTGTTTTCTCCAGCGAACGCGCTGGTAAGCTTTACCCCTTTCCTGAACAATGACGGGGTCAAGACATTGTCTGGTTAACTGGCAAGGGAGGGCACATGGCAGGCTTTCTGATTACTGGGGGTACAGGATTTATCGGCAGCCAGCTCGTACGCGGGCTGGTCTCTGCCGGCCACACCGTGGTCGTGCTTACCCGTGACCCTGCCCGGCACAAGGGCAGGTACGGTGACCAGGTGCGCTACATCGCCGATTTCGACGCCATCGCTAAAAATACGCACTTCACTGCGGTCATTAATCTCGCCGGGGAGGGTATCGGAGACAAGCGCTGGAGCAGGGTGCGCAAACAGGCACTGCTGGACAGCCGCGTCAAGCTGACCGGCAAGCTGATACAACTGCTGGAGCGTCTTGAAACGAGGCCCGCCGTCATGATCAGCGGCTCCGCTGTCGGCTGGTACGGTACCCACGATGATGCAGCGCTGACGGAAACGTCGGCCTTCAACCCTGAATTCACACACGACCTGTGCCAGGCATGGGAAGACGAAGCCGCCAGGGTAAAGGCGCTGGGTATCCGCCTTTGCATAGTGCGCCTGGGTATCGTGCTGGGCAGAAACGGCGGTGTCCTCAAGCGCCTGTTGCCGCCGTTCAGGTTCGGACTGGGCGGGCGCATCGGCAGTGGCCGCCAGGTCATGTCCTGGGTGCACCTGGATGACGTGCTCAAGGCCATCAATTTTCTTGTCAACCGCACCGACCTGGACGGCGTGTTCAATCTCACGGCGCCCCGTGCCGTCAGTAACGCCGACTTCACCCGCGGCATCGGCCTGGCCCTTTCCCGGCCGACCCTGATGCCGCTGCCTGGCTTCATGGTGAGGCTGTTGTTCGGGGAGATGGGCGACAGGCTGCTGCTGCAGGGCCAGAACGTGAAACCGGCGCGGCTTCAGGCTGCAGACTTCATTTTTGACTATCCGGTCGTGGAAGAGGCATTCGCGGATATCCTGATTCACTGATATCAGGGCGCAACCAGTTCACATTTTTGACATGGCGGTTGATGAAACCTGTGATACAGGTCATTGTTTTTCAGGCGCGCGATAGTCGGTCAGGAGTCCGCACACCTAGAATTCGCCTGTAGATTTGCCGAATGATTCTGCACAAGAATGATAAAGGGCATTATGAAAGGAAGGGCATTATGAAAGAAAGACGCGCATTTCCCCGGTACCCGATCACCTTTCCGGTCAACATCGGCCTGAAGACCGCTGCAGGTTCACAGCAATTCACCACGGAATGTGTCGACGTTTCCAGGTCCAGCATACAGATAAGCTGTGAAAGCCAGGTCGTCGAGGTCCTGCTGGCCCAGGACGATTATCCGCATACGCGAAACTGGAATTCAGAATGCCGGGCGATCGCTCCACGTTCAGCATTCTTTCACAGATCGTCACCCACCGGCGGCTGGCGCAGAACCATTATTACCTGGTTCTGGTCTTCAGTGATTTCCATGAAGGTTCGGATGAACAGCTCGCCGAAGACCTGAAGGATTTTTAGCCAAGCGGATTCAAGCTCGACGCCAGGTAAGACCGGGTCTCTTTACAGTCGATTTGGAACGTTCAGCACGTCTTGTGCCGAAGCGCTTTACGGCGCCTCGATCCACCCCGTCAGCGTTTTCACCCAGGCCGGGTGATCATTCAGGCAGGGCAGCAACGTCAGGGACTCGCCCCCCGCTTCACGGAATATCTCGTCACCCCCTATCTCGATTTCTTCCAGTGTCTCCAGGCAGTCCGTGATAAACGCGGGGCACAGCACCAGCACCCGTTTTACGCCCCTGCCGGCAAGTTGTTTCAGAGTTTCCTCCGTGGATGGCTCCAGCCACTTCGCCCGCCCCAGGCGGGATTGGAAAGTGACCGTGTAGCGGTCCGCTGGCAATCCCGTGCGCTCGACAAACAACCGCGTGGTTTCCAGGACCTGGTGCCTGTAGCAGGTGGCGTGGGCGGGAGAGGGAACACTGCAGCAGTCGGGCACTTTCAGGCAATGGCTGCCGGTCGGGTCAGCCTTCATGATGTGCAGTTCGGGCAGGCCGTGGTAACTGAACAGGACGTGGTCATAATCATCGCTGTGCGAAAGGGGTTCCGCTGCACTGGCGACAAGCGCGTCCAGGTAATCGGGGTGGTTGTAAAAGGGCGTGATCACCCGCAGCCTGATATCGAGGTTATGTTGGGCAATGACACGCTCGGCTTCCCGCACGGAAGTGGTTACGGTGCTTTCGGCATAATGGGGATACAGGGGGATGTAGAAAATTTCTCCGATGCCCGGCCTGGCGGCCAGTTCGAGCAGGGCGCTCTCGATGGACGGGTTGCCATAACGCATGCCCATCGCCACCGGGACGCTGGTTTTGGCCGCAACCGCTGCCAGCAGGTCGCGGGACAGGGCGATCAGCGGCGAGCCGCGATCGGTCCAGACGCTGCGGTAGGCTTCAGCCGAGCGTTTCGGGCGGGTCGGCAGTACGAACAGGCTGACGATCAGTCGTCTCAGCAGCCAGGGCAACTGGATGACGTAGGGGTCCATGAGGAACTGGTCCAGGTAGCGCCTGACTGAGGGTACATCGGGATTGTCCGGTGAACCCAGGTTCGCCAGGAGTACGGCATGCTTGCTCATTGATCTGCTGTCTGTTCCGTTGCGTAATGACTGTTAGGAATGCGCGAAACCGCGGTTCCGGAAGTTTTCAACCAGCCGCGCATTATATGCCAGAAGTATACGCAATGGATGTTCATACAGATTCCTGCAGCCGCCAGTTGATCCTGCTTGCCCATGGCAGCCGCGACACCAACTGGTGCGCCACATTCGAAAAAGGTCTGGCCGTCATCAACCGGCACCTGGAAGCCGGCGCCTGCCTGGCCTACATGGAAATGGCCGCACCCGGGCTGGACGCCGTCATCAGCAAGTACTATCACAGGGGTGAGCGCAATTTCGACATATTGCCGCTCTTCTTTGCCGAAGGCCGGCATTTGTTGCATGATGTGCCCGGGCAGATCGAGACCCTGCAACTGCGTTTTCCCGGCATCGATATCCGACTGCTGGAAGCAGTGGGCCGACAGGAAATGTTCTGGGAGGCGCTGGGAGCACTGATCAGCACCGAATACCAACGGACAAGCGCAGAATCAATCCAGTGAACCCGAACCAGGCCAGAATACAGGTAGGTATCAGCAGTTGTCTGCTGGGCGAGGAAGTACGCTATAACGGCGGACACAAGCATTCAACGCTTTGTACGCGCGATCTTGGACGCTATTTCGATTTCGTTTCCGTCTGTCCGGAAGTAGGCATCGGTCTCGGTGTACCGCGCAAACCCATTCGCCTGGTCGGCGACCCCTCGGATCCCCAGGTGGTGGGCACCGATAATCCGGACCAGAATGTCACGCAGGCACTGAAGGATTTTGCCCGGGAAAAAGTCAGGGATTTGACAGAGCTATGCGGTTATATCTTTATCAAGGGCTCCCCAAGCTGCGGCCTGTTCCGCGTCAAGGTCTACAATGACAAGGGTTACCCGCAGGAAGAAACCGGTCGCGGTGTCTACGCCAGGGTAGTTACCGATACCTACCCGCTCCTGCCGGTGGAGGAAACCGGCCGCATGCAGGATGCAGTGCTGCGGGAAAACTTCGTCACGCGGGTGTTTGCCTATCACAACTGGCAGCAGCTCGTGAAGGAAGGCCTGACCGCGCACAAGCTCATCGAGTTTCATTCCCGCTACAAATACACCCTGATGGCGAACAACCCGCAATCCTATACGGATCTCGGCCGCCTGCTGGCCGATGCCGGCAAACAGAATGTGCATGCACTGGGGGAGACGTATTTCAAAGGACTGATGGAATCCCTGACGCGCAAGGCGAGCCGCCGCAGCAATACCAACGTGCTCATGCACCTGCAGGGCTATCTGAAGAACAACCTGTCGGGCAGGGAAAAGGAAAAACTGGGTGAAGCCATCGAGCAGTACCGCAACGGCATCATTCCCCTGATCGTGCCCGTCACCCTGCTGCGCAGCCATTTTCACACCTGGCCCAATGACTACATCACGAAGCAGTCGTTCCTGCAGCCCTATCCCGACGACCTGAGCCTGCGGAACCAGATATGAGTCTTACCCTGTGCTGGTTTCGCAACGACCTGCGCGTGCATGACAATCTTGCCCTGGCCGCGGCCATGGCTGAAGGCAGTGCGGTTGCCCTCTATATCGCCACACCGGGGCAATGGCGTCGACACGACGATGCACCCATCAAGCTCGATTTCTGGCGCCGCAACCTTGAGTTGCTGGAAGCCGCCTTGGCAAAGCGCAACATCCCGCTGGTGTGCTGCGAAGCCCGAGACTACGCGGATATTCCCCGCCTGGTCGCAAGCCTGATCGATCAATGGCAGGTAACCTCGCTGCACTACAATGCCGAATACCCTCTCAATGAGCAGCAGCGGGATGCAGCAGTCAGCGCGCTTTGCCGCGAAAGGGGCGTGAAGGTCTGCAGCCATGACGACAGTGTGCTGATCAGGCCGGGCGCCATCCTCAACAAGAGCGGCTAGCCGTTTCGCGTGTTTACCCCGTTCTCGCGTACAGCGAGGCAGATCATCGGCAACTCGCGTGAAGCCGTTGCCTTGCCTGCCCGGTGTAAATCACCCGTGAAGGAACTTGCAGCCCTGAAAGAGCAGAGGCGTATCGCCGAACTGTCCTGGCCGGCACCCGGGGCACACTGGCAGCAATTATGGCCCGCAGGTGAGTCGGCGGCGCGCAAGCGGTTGGAGAATTTTTGCCGGGATGGCATCCAGGCGTACAAGAAATCACGTGATTTTCCCGCCATCGATGGCACCAGCACCCTGTCGCCGTGGCTGACGGCCGGGGTCATTTCCATCCGCGAATGCTGGCGCCAGGCTTCAGCCTGGCGGGACGGTGATGGCGTGGAAACCTGGAAAAACGAACTTCTGTGGCGGGAATTCTACAAGCACATCATGTTCCACTATCCCCATATCAGCC
>JALRBG010000244.1 GCA_023257855.1 Pseudomonadales bacterium
TGGGCGAAGGCGAAGCGATCGAACACAAAATGGTGACCAACTCCATCGAGAAGGCCCAGCGCAAGGTGGAAGGCCGCAACTTCGATATCCGCAAGCAGCTGCTTGAATACGACGACGTCGCCAACGACCAGCGCCAGATCATCTACCAACGCCGCAATGAGCTGATGGAGACCGATGATATCGGTGATGTCATCAGCTCCATGCGGGAAGAAGTCGTCAACGACCATATCTCGCTGTATATTCCGCCGCAAAGCATCGAGGAGCAGTGGGATATTCCCGGGCTGGAACAGTCGCTGGAAGGGGAGTTCGGCGTCAAGTTGCCCGTGCAGAAATGGCTGGATGAGGACAATACCCTCTACGAGGAGAGCCTGCGCGAGCGCATCCTTGCGGAAGTGGTGAAAGCCTACGAGGAAAAATCCGCCATGGTGGGCGACAACATGCGAGTCTTCGAAAAGCAGATCACCCTGCAGATCCTGGACACCCTGTGGAAGGAACACCTGGGCCAGATGGATAGTCTGCGCCAGGGCATCGGCCTGCGCGGTTACGGTGGCAAGAATCCGAAACAGGAATACAAGCGTGAAGCCTTCGCCCTTTTCGAGGAGCTGCTGCGCAACCTGCAGCATGAAGTGATCAAGTTCCTCAGCCTAGTGCAGATCAGGCAGAATGAACAGGCGGACGCGATCGAACAGCAGCGCCTGCAGGAGGCGCAGAAACAGCAGACCACCCAGGTGCACCGGGAAGCCAGCGCACTGGCCCAGGACGGCGGGGATACCGGACAGCAGCCGGACCAGCAGGCGGCGCCGCAGACTCCTTACCAGCGCCAGGGTGAGAAAGTGGGCAGGAACGATCCGTGTCCATGCGGGTCGGGCAAAAAATACAAACAGTGTCACGGAAAGCTTAATTGACGTTAAGCGGATACAAGATACAAGGGGGGACTTCAGTGATCCTGAATGGATCACCCTTGTATCCTGTATCTTGTATCTTTTCTATATGAGCACTGAACCAGAAACCATCCGTTTGTAGAACAGAAACCTGAAAGAGAATTCGGCATTATGGCAGTAGGTAGCGGCGAACTCGGTACACTTCATCCGGTAAAGGGCATAAGCATGGCGGCGGTATCTGCCGGCATCAAAAAACCCGGCCGGCTCGATTGTGTGGTGTTTTCGCTGGGCGATGAGGCGACCGTAGCCGGCGTGTTCACCACCAACGCCTTCTGTGCGGCTCCTGTGACCGTATGCAAGAACCATCTTGCGCAAGCCGCTCCCCGTTACTTTGTCATCAACACCGGCAATGCCAATGCCGGCACCGGCAAGCAGGGAATCGACAACGCCTTGCAGGTCTGCCTCGAGGTAGCCGAGCTCAAACAGCTTCCCGTGGCGGCCATACTGCCGTTTTCGACCGGCGTAATCGGTGAGCAGCTGCCGGTGACCAAGATCATCGATGCCATTCCCCATGCCCTGGACAACCTGGTCGAGGACAACTGGCTAGAATGCGCTCGCGGCATCATGACCACGGATACGCGCCCGAAGGCGGCATCCGTGCGCGTCGATATCGGCGGCAAGCCTGTTACCATCACCGGCATCGCCAAGGGCGCCGGCATGATCAAGCCGAACATGGCGACCATGCTTGGCTATGTTTTCACCGATGCCGCCATCGATAAGGCTGACTTGCAGCAATACCTGGACAAGTCGGTCAATGCCTCGTTCAACCGTATTACCGTCGACAGCGATACCTCCACAAATGATTGCTGCATGCTGGCGGCCAGTGGTGCCAGCGGGATTGTCGTCGGCGCGGACGATGGCAGGTTCCAGGCGGCACTTGATAAAGTGTTCATCGCTCTTGCCCAGGGCATCGTGAGAGATGCCGAAGGCGCCACCAAGTTCATCACCGTGCGCGTGGAAGGCGGTGCGGTGCCGGAGGAATGCCTGTCACTGGCCTATACGGTTGCAGAATCACCGCTGGTGAAGACCGCGTTGTTTGCCTCAGACCCCAACTGGGGCCGCATCCTTGCGGCGGTAGGGCGAGCCGGCATCCAGAACCTGGATATCGGCAAGGTGGCCATTTACCTGGGCGACGTCTGCATTGTCGAGGCTGGCGCTGTGGCTCCTGGCTATACCGAGGCAGCCGGCCAGGCGGTGATGGAAAAGGAAGAAATCACTATTCGCATTGTTCTGGGCAGGGGCGATTGCAACGACACTGTATGGACATGCGACCTTTCCCACGACTACGTCACCATTAATGCCGAATACCGTACCTGACGCTGTCGTACATGTTGCCGTGGGCGTGGTAGTCAACCCTGCGCGTGAAATTCTGGTTGCCAGGCGTCACCAGGACCAGCACCAGGGCGGGCTTTGGGAATTTCCCGGCGGAAAGGTCGCACCGGGTGAAAGCGTGCAGCAGGCATTGAAGCGTGAATTAAAGGAAGAAGTGAATATCGTCGTCCGTGAATGCGCCAGCCTGCTGAAAATTCACCACGACTACGGCGACAAGCAGGTACTGCTGGATGTCTGGTATGTACACGTATTTGCCGGCGATGCCAGGGGCTGCGAGGGGCAGCCGGTCAGGTGGGTGTCGGTGCCGGAGCTTGAAACATTGGAGTTTCCCGCGGCCAACCAGGGCATCGTTGCAGCCGTCAGGAACCTGTTGGCCTAGGATTCCTCGGGGCCCGCGTAGTCATCCAGCCTGAAATCTTCCGGGACATCTTCAACGGGGATGCTGTTACGTTCAGCCGCCCAATCACCGAAATCGATCAGCTGGCATTTTTTCGAACAGAACGGCCGATAGATATTTTCCTCCCGCCATGCGACGATTTTCTGGCAGGTGGGGCAGTTTACTTGGCGTACACCCATGCTTTGTTTGTTATTCATCGGAATTACCTGCTTACGGAATA
>JALRBG010000018.1 GCA_023257855.1 Pseudomonadales bacterium
TGATCATACCGGCGGAGAATAGCGCCGAGGCAGGCCTGGTCAGGGATGTCGACAGCCGGACGGCGGCTCACCTCCTGGATGTAATCGGGCACCTGGCAGGCAGGACACCACTGCCTGGCGTGATTTCGCAAACCCGCAGGCAGCTCCCGCCCGGCCCGGACATGCAGGATATTATCGGACAGCAAGCCGCCAGGCGCGCCCTGGCCATTGCCGCGGCGGGTGGTCATAACCTGCTGATGCAGGGACCGCCGGGAACCGGTAAAACCATGATCGCCAGCAGGCTGGGTTCCATCCTGCCGGCACTGGATGAAGCCCGCGCCCTGGAAGTAGCGGCGGTCCGCTCGATTGCCAACACCCCTTTTGACCCGAATGCCTGGGAAGTACCGCCGTTCAGGGCTCCCCACCATACCGCTTCTGCGGTGGCCCTGGTTGGCGGGGGCAGCAGTCTGAAAGTGGGGGAGATCTCCCTGGCCCACAACGGTGTACTGTTCCTGGATGAACTGCCGGAATTCAGTCCCAAGGTGCTGGAAGTCCTGCGGGAGCCTCTCGAATCCGGCTACATCAACATCGCCAGGGCCAGCTACCAGGTGCGCCTGCCTGCCAGATTTCAGCTCATTGCTGCCATGAATCCATGCCCGTGCGGCTCCCTGGGCGATCCAGACAAAATCTGCCGGTGCACCCCGGACCGGATACGGCAATACCAGGGCAGGGTGTCGGGGCCGCTGCTGGACCGCATCGACCTGCACATTCCTGCACCGCGTCTGCGCGCTTCAGAAAAGACCCGCCTGCTGGAAAGCCCCGGGCCCTCCAGCGAGGCCAGCAAGACCATCAGGGAGCGGGTGACGGTATCGCAACAGCGCCAGCTCAGGCGTGCCGGCAAAACCAATGCCTGGCTCGATCCCGGAGAGATCCGGCGCGATTGCCGCCTTTCCGTGGAGGACGAAGACTACCTGACCCGGGCGATGACACAGTTGAAGCTGTCCACCCGGAGTTTTTTCAGGATACTGAAGATTTCGAGAACGATCGCTGATCTGGAGGGAGCAGGGCAGATTGAAGGGCAGCACTTGCTGGAAGCGATCAGCCTGCGCTTTCCTGGTTCCCATTTGGAGTGACCTTGACGGCTTTCTCCAGCGCGGCAATCTTGGCTTCCAGCTCACTGATGGTTTGCTCGGCCCTTTCGAGCACTTTCATTTGCGCATCGAACTCCTCACGGGTCACAAGATTCAGGCGTGAAAAAGCACTTTGCAAAGCCCTGTGAATATTTTTTTCCGCCTCTTCCCTCACCTCCGTTGCGAGGGGCAGGAGGCGGGTTATTCGGGCACTGAGGTCATTAAGGAACTCGTTGTTTAACATGGTATTTTTCCGCTTATATTGACTCGAATTAGGTGCCTCGCAGGGCCCTGCGGGGAATCGTTTTTTTGGGTTAACTAGCTTATACTCGTCACATGCAAAGGCAATTATGCCTGTTTTCAAGCATTGCGTGAGGATAACAAAATGAAAATGATCACAGCTGTTATTAAGCCATTCAAGCTGGATGACGTCAGGGAAGCCCTGTCCGGTGTTGGCGTCCAGGGGATCACCGTAACCGAAGTGAAAGGCTTCGGCCGCCAGAAAGGCCACACAGAACTGTACCGTGGTGCAGAGTATGTCGTGGACTTCCTGCCGAAGGTACGCCTGGAAATAGCCGTGGATGACGGAATGACCGAACAGGTCATCGAGGTTCTGAGCAAGGCGGCCAACACCGGCAAGATCGGTGACGGCAAGATCTTCGTTCACAACCTGGAACAGGTCATCAGGATTCGAACCGGGGAGTCTGGCGCAGACGCCATCTAGTCAGCCGTAACAGCCGTCAGTTACCCCAGAGGTACTGCAAGAGGCTTAACGCGGCAACCGGTGCAGTCTCCG
>JALRBG010000126.1 GCA_023257855.1 Pseudomonadales bacterium
CCCGATAGTCCTGGCGTCCGCCAGTGCCTTAGCTAAGGCTTTGACGATGGTATCGAGACTAGCCACGTGACCTGCACCCGGCTTCGCCGCCCGCGCGGCTTTTGTCGCCTGTTTCTCTGCAAGTTTCTTCGCGGCCTGGTCACCATCTCGATCATGCTGGCGACCATCATGCAGGTGCTGGACACCACCATCGCCAATGTCGCCCTGCCGCACATGCAGGGCTCGCTGTCCGCCTCGCAGAACCAGATCGCCTGGGTGCTGACCTCCTACATCATCGCCTCGGCGATCATGACGCTGCCGGTAGGCTGGCTGAGCGGCCATTACGGGCGCAAGAAGGTGTTCGCGGTCTCGGTGACCGGCTTCATCATCGGCTCCATGCTGTGCGGCGCGGCCACCTCGATCGAGCAGATGGTGTTCTTCCGCATCCTGCAGGGCATCAGCGGCGCCGCCCTCATCCCGCTGTCCCAGTCGACCCTGCTCGACATCAACCCTCGGGAAAAGTACGGCCAGGCCATGGCGCTCTGGGGCATGGGCGTGATGATCGGACCCATCCTTGGCCCCACTCTCGGCGGCTGGCTCACCGAGTATTACAACTGGCGCTGGGTGTTCTATATCAACCTGCCCATCGGCCTCCTGGCGCTTGCCGGGGTCATCCTGTTCATGCCCGAGTCCGAGCGCAAAGACCGCAAGTTCGATGCGTTCGGCTTCATCATGCTGAGTCTCCTGATTGGCAGCTTCCAGCTCATGATCGACCGCGGCCAGGAGCTGGACTGGTTCAATTCCACCGAGATCCTGCTCTACTGTGCGCTGATTGGCGCCTCCCTGTGGATGTACCTAGTGCATACCCTGCAGACCGACAACCCCTTCCTCAGCCAGGAGCTGTTTCGCGACCGCAACTTCGTCACCAGCCTGTTCTTCATTTTCCTGGTCGGCATCATCCTGCTGGCATCGCTGGCGCTGCTGCCGCCCTACATGCAGAACCTGATGGGCTACCCGGTCATCGAGACCGGCGTGATCATGGCACCCCGGGGCGTTGGCGTGATGCTCGCAATGATGATCACCGGCCGCCTGACCGGCAAGACGGACCCGCGCATCCTGATCCTGTTTGGGCTCGGCATGATTACCCTGTCGCTGTACGAGATGACCACTTTCGCGCTGTTCGTGCCCAAGCAGACCCTGATCTGGACCGGGGTAATCCAGGGCGTCGGCCTCGGCTTCACCTTCATGCCGCTGAGCACACTGGCCTACACCACCCTCGATCCGAAATTCCGCGACGAGGCCGCCGGCCTGTTCAGCCTGGTGCGCAACATCGGCAGCAGCGTCGGCATCTCCATGGTCATGGTGCTGCTGACACGCAACATTCGCATCAACCATGCCTATCTCACCGAGTACATCACCGATACGCGCCTGGGCATCCCCTGGCAGCAGGTGCCGCAAAGCATCCAGGACAACCTGGCCATGATCCCCGCCCTGGTGGACGGTGAAATCACCCGCCAGGCGGCGGCCATCGCCTACATCAACGACTTCAAGTTCATGATGTGGATAGTGATCGCGACGTTGCCGCTTCTGCTGTTCCTGAAAGCACCGCCGAAGCGCCCCCCCGCCGCCTGACGCGCCTGCTGGACGCTGCACCCGCGTCCCGGTTATGCTCTTGGGCAGGGAAATCCAACACACCAGTTCCAACTCCTTGGGGAGGAGAATCCACATGAAAAAGCTGTTCTTCAGCGGCCTGTCTGCTGTATTGCTGTTCCTGGCAGCCAGCCAGCAGGCATCGGCCCACCATTCATTCGCCGCCGCCTACAAGATGGACGCGCCGATTTCCATTACCGGCAAAATCGTCAACGTGCGCCTGACCAACCCGCATTCCTATTTCTTCCTGGACGTGGAAAACGAACAGGGCGAGATCGAGCGCTGGTCCTTTGAAGCCGGTACGCCCTCCGGTATGATCCGCGGCGGCTACACACCGCAGCAGTTCCAGGAAGGCGACACCGTGACCATTAACGGCTTTCGCGCCCGCGACGGCTCCACCAACGGCATGCTCACCCTGCTCATCACTGCTGATGGCAAGGAATGGGGCATGTTCGGCCCACGTGAACGCTAGGAGGTCAGCATGACTGGTAAAACCTTAAAAACCCTGGCCGCAGCGACCCTGGCCACCATCGCTTTCCTGGCAACCGCCGCTGACGAGGCCGGTCCGGTACCGCGCATGGCCGACGGCAAGCCCGACCTGTCCGGCGTCTGGTGGACCGGCGGCGACCTCGGCAGCGCCAACTACGGCTCGACCACCGACCGCAGCGCCGGCCTGCAGTACAACCTGTACACCGACCTGTATACCGACGACGCCAGGGCGCGCATGGCGACCCTCAGTGACAAGGACGACCCCACCCTGCTGTGCAAACCAACCGCCTTCGGCACGTTGAGCGTGCGCCTGTTCGATGTCGGCACGTTGGGCCAGATCATGGCCTCGCCGGACATGATGGTATTCCTGCAGGAAACCTTCCACGGCTACCAGCTCATTCCCACTGACGGCCGCGAACACCGCGACTACCTGCCGCCGTCCTACCGCGGCGACGCTGTCGGCCACTGGGAAGGCGACACCTTCGTAGTCGAAACGAAGAACTTCACCGACGACACCTGGATGTTCGCCGAGGGCGGCGTGTCCTTCCATTCCGACCAGATGCGCGTGGTCGAGCGTTACAACATGCTCGACAGCAACAGCATGACCGTCGATGCCACCGTCTACGACCCGGTCGTCCTGACCGAGCCCTGGGTGGTACCGACCAAGCGGCTGGTGAAGGCGCCATTCGACCAGCTGCTGCCGCTGCGTTGCGAAAGCACGGAAACCGCCGTGCTGATGCAGAACGCGCAGGGCGGAAACTGAATATCAGTACCAGCGTAGGCCGGATAAGGCGCAAAGCGCCGCATCCGGCATTATGGCCGGGTACAAACCGGTGACCGGAAACTCACAGTCTTCCTTTAAAGGGGGAAACACCATGATTCGTCTCATTAAACACGCCTCCGGAATCATGCTTGGCCTGTTATTCAGCAGCACAGCCTCCGCTCAGGTTACCGGCACACTCGAACGCATTTCAGTTTTCGGGCCGTCCCTGGCCGGCAACCTGCTGGACCAGCCCGACGCCCCGGAGGTGTCCGTTTACCTGCCGCCCGGTTACGCGGCAAATCCTGACCAGCGTTACCCGGTGGTCTATGTATTGCACGGTTACAACGGCAGCGACGACAGCTGGTTTGGTAATGAATCGCGCATGAAAGCCAACCTCACCGCCGACAAGGTCATGGGCGAAGGTACGTCGGAAGAGATGATCCTGGTCATGCCCAACTGCAACAATCTGTTTAACGGGTGCATGTACGTCAATTCAGCGGCTACCGGCTACTGGGAAGACTACATCGCAGATGACCTGGTGGGGTATATCGACAGTCACTACCGCACCATCCCTGACCGCAGGGCACGCGGACTCGCCGGGCACTCAATGGGGGGTTATGGCGTTATGCTGATCGGCATGCGCAGGCCCGATGTCTTCTCCGCCCTGTACGCCATGAGCTCCTGCTGCCTCAACGAATACGCACCGCAGGGCGGGGAGCGCGCCCTGGCCATGGAGCAGATAAAGACCATGGATGACCTGGATCGTGGGGCACTGCGCACTTTCGCCGTCACTGCCGCCTGGTCACCGAACCCCGACAAGCCACCGTTCTATCTCGACCTGCCCACCCGGGACGGCGAGGTCGTGCCGGAATATGCTGGCCGTTTTGCCGCCAATTCACCCCAGGCCATGCTGCCATCCCATGTCGGCAGCCTGTTGAAGATGACCGCCATCACGATGGAAGTCGGCGAACAGGACGGTCTCATTACCGCGAACCGCACCCTGAGCGATACCATGACCCGCTACGGTCTCGCACATGATTTCCTAACTTACGAAGGCGACCACGGCAATCGCATCGCCGAGCGTTTCGGCACCCATGCGCTGCCGTTTTTTTCCAAACACCTGCGCCGGCACTGAGCATGAATGCCCGGGTAATCAATCAACTGGCACGCCATTTTTTCTGCCTGTTTTTTGCCCTGGCGGTATTCCCCGCCAACGCCCAGCGCGACCTCGACCCCGCGCGCTGGGATAGCGAAATGCTCGCCTGGGAAAACCTCGACCGTATGACCCCGCCGCCCGCGGGCGCCATCCTGCTCACCGGTTCTTCCAGCATCGCCCGCTGGAACGACCAGGCGGTAGAGGCACTGGCACCGTTGACGATCATTTCCCGCGGATTCGGCGGCAGCATCATGGGCGACGTGCTACATCACCTCGACACCCTGGTCCTGCGCATCAAACCCCGCGCCGTGCTGATCTACGAGGGCGACAACGACACCTGGTACGACATCCCCAACCGCACCATTCTCGACCAGCTCGGGCAGATCGTAGCCCGCATCCACGCGGAACTGCCGCAGACGCGCATTTACGTCATGGCGGTGAAACCCAGCATCCAGCGCCGGGAAATCTGGCAAAACGTGGAAGAATTGAATGCCGGCTACCGTGAACTGGCTGCCGGGAACCCGCAGGTGATTTACGTGGATTCCGCCACGCCTTTCCTCAAGGCTGACGGCACAGTGATGGACGACATCTTCATTGCCGACGACCTGCACTTCAATCCCATGGGCAACCTGATCTGGGGTGCGCTGATTCGCGCCGCCCTGATGCCCATAGAAATCCGTTACGAATAATCAAGTCTTCTTGATTGTCCTGTCGGTAAACGGCCCGCAGGGCCTAAGGCAAATTTTCCTGGAGATAGGTTTCCGATCCCGCCGCATCCAGCAGCGGCACGACCTTGTCCGGGTCGATGCGGATCATGATGTAGGTGATGTGATCGTCGATGCGGGTGAACTGGTGACCGGTGCCCGCCGGGATCACGTACACATCCCCCGCTTCCAGCTGCACTTCCGTACCGTTGGCGATGGCCTCGGCATTTTGCCCGGGGCCGTTCAGGTAGACCACCGCCCGGTAGTCATCCGGGCGCGGCTGGGCATCGATGAGTTCGGGGCCGGAAATATTGGTAGCGGAGCCGCTCAGCACCACGTACACCTCCGTCACCAGGTTGTGCACCGCCACCGACCGCGGATTGGGTTCGCTCAGCGGTCCGCGGTGGGCCAGCGCCACCTGTACGTTGGAGCGGCCGATATCCAGCGAGCGGATCTGCTGGTCGGTCAGGCCCGTCAGCTTCGCCACATCGATGTAGCTTTCGATTTCCTCCAGCGTGATGAGCTCGGCCTCGCAGTGGTCGCAGGACGGAATGCTGCCGTCCAGCACCCGTTGGGCAGGCTCGGGCGCAACCGCCTGCTGCTGCATGACGGCATTGGGAATGATGACGGCGTTGGTGACGACCAGCGTGGCGACCGCGCCCACGACAGCGCCCATGATCAGGTGTGGTTTACTCATGATGGCTCCCCCATTGGAACAGGCCTTCAAAGTAGCACTGCGCAGTGGCCCAGGCAAAACAATTCCGCTCGCTTGCTCCCTGTTCGGTATTCACAGTAATCTGGCAAGGTGAGTAAACCCGATCAGAATCCGCTTGCCTCCCGCCTGGGAAAGGAAATCCAGGGCGACGTCCTCTTCGATGATTTCAGCCGCGGCCGCTATGCCACTGACGCTTCCATTTACCAGGTGATGCCGCTCGGCGTGGTGATTCCAAAAACCGAGGAAGACGTGCAGGTGGCCCTGCAGATCGCTCGCGAAGCCAGCGTCCCCGTGCTGCCGCGCGGCGGCGGCACCTCGCAGAACGGCC
>JALRBG010000127.1 GCA_023257855.1 Pseudomonadales bacterium
GGCAACGGCCATTTCATGATGGCTGAAACCAACAATGCCGAAACAGCGCAGGTCTTCATCAACCTGGCCGCATCCATCAAGTGACGTTACGGGTGGTTGCCATGGCCAACTTCAAGCGCATCATGGTTGCATTGACAGTACTTGGTGCCGTCATATTTACCCTGGCCGTCGTGCGCGCGGATCATGCGGGCAATGCTGATCCGGATGTCGCCAGCATGTCCGGACAGATGGCTGCCGCCGCCAATGCAATCCTGGCAACGGTGGCGGACGGTCCAACCGGTATAGAAAGTGCCGTCGGTTACGATCGCCGGGAACTACTGCAACTGGATTTTACCGATGATGCCCGTACCAACTATGTATACTGGCCTTACCTGCGCAAGGGCCTGCCGCTGGAATACATGACGGCACAGCAAAAATTCCTCACCCATAACCTGCTCAATACCGCGTTAAGCGCCAAGGGCTACCTCAGCGCCATACAGGTCATGCAACTGGAGAAACTCCTGGCCGATGCCGAAGTGGTCGGCTTTCCCCGTGGTCCTGAAAACTATACCCTGGCCATTTTCGGCACACCCGGCATGGACAGCGACTGGGGCTGGCGTTTCGAGGGACACCACCTGTCCCTGAATTTCGCCGTGGCAAATGACGAAATCAGCGTCACACCCACCTTCTTCGGCGCCTCACCGGCTGCCATCCGGACAGGAACGCTGGCGGGTTTTCGCAGCCAGCATTATGTCCATGACGCGGGACTGGCACTGGTCAATGCCCTCAGTGATTCCCAGCGTGCAGAAGCCATCGAAGACGGCAACCCGCCTTTCGACATCGTGTCTGGCACACTCAATCGCCCGCATGGCAGCTGGGATGACTGGAAATCATTACCCCAGACCGGCATTGCCATCAGCTCCCTCGATGCCCAGCAGAAGCAGCTTGCTCAACACATTCTCGATGAAGTCGTGACCGTGTACCGTCCGGAAATATCCCGCGCCTACCTGGCGCAAGTGGATGTCAATGAACTGCGTTTCACCTGGTATGGCAGCACACTCGGCAACGAGGCACATTACTGGCGCCTGGACGGCCCCGACTTTTTCTTTGAATACGACCTCGTACAGGGGGATGGCAACCACGTCCACGCCGTCTGGCGCAGCAAGCAAGGCGATTTCGGTGCCGATCTGCTCATGCAGCATCGTGCAGAAAGCCACTAACGCCCGCTCACCCGCTTTCCCCGGCTTCAATTGAACGCCAAATCCGGCTGGATTATGCTTGAAAGGTTCCCCTCTATTTCCGGGTCCTGTACAACTCAGTATCGCAATGAATTTGCCGCGGAGCACGCGGAGCTCAACATGACTCGCAGCAGGATTCTTTCCAAGCAGGAACATATCGGCAGCAATCTTCATCTTGTCGTGCCGACGTTGCTGCTTTGGCTGACTTTTCCCATGCCAGCCTGGACCCAGACCGCTTCCCAGATTGACCGCCTGGTCTTTGATCCCGTGCTGATCGAACCCGATACCGGGCGGGAGATGCCCGCCTACAGGCTGCCCCTTCAGCTACTGCCCCTGGACGAGGATGGTCAGAATGACCAGGCTAACGCTACGGATCAAGACGAGCGAGGCGCCCTGGAAGTTCTGCGCAGCATAGACGCCTACCTAGAAGCAGTCACTGCACTCGAGGTGGAATCAGGTCCCTTTTCCCCAGAGCTCATAGAACTGCTGATTGACCTTGGCAGCCAGTATCAGCAGGCAGGAGAACATGAGGAGGCCATCGAAATTTTCCAGCGTGCAGAACACATCAGCCGGGTGAATAACGGTCTTTACCACCCGGACCAGTACGCCAGCATCGAGAAAATGGTCGACAGCTACATGGCTATGGGCGACGTGGCGAGCGCCAATGACAAACAGCGCTATCTGGTCTATCTCAACCGACAGCATCACGGGGATACCTCGACCGATGCACTGCCTTATGTAGTCAATCTGGCAGATACCGGCATGGCACAATTTAACCAGGCAATGTCCATGCCAAGACAACCGGTGTTCTCTTTTTCATCGGGCATGGGGCCCGGCCCTTCGGGACGGGGTCCTACACCAAGGGAAATGGCTTTCGGCAGCCTGTATATGGCCCAGCAAAACTACCAGCGCGCCATCGCCACCATGCTAGACAACCGCCAGTATTTCGATCCTGTACTGCTGGACCTTGAATACCGCTTTCTGGAAACGCTATTCCTGCAGGCATATCGGCAGGCCATTCTGAACGATCCAGACTATTACCTGAGTGAACGCAGCGCGACCACCGGTTCGTTGTTGAAGAAGGATTACGCCAGCAGGTTTGCCTCCTACAACTACAACAGCGGCAAGAACACCTTCGAGCGCATCCTCATCTATATCCGCAACAACCCGGAAGCCCGCGTGTATCAGCTGATCAATGCCCTGATGGAATACGGAGACTGGTGCATGTTGTTCGGCAGGACGCAATCCGCCATGAGAAAATATCGGGAAGCCTATGAGCTGGTGCATGAGATGGGGGTTGAAGAGGCTTCGATCGAGCAGCTGTTCCGCCCCGCCATGCCTGTGCATTTACCGCTTATCACAGCCAAGCCAAATACCCGGGAAAAGTTTGGCATCCATCAAGAAGCAGAACTGGAGTATGAGGGTTTTATCGACATCGCCTTTACCGTATCTAAGTACGGCAAGGCCAAGAGTTTCGAAACGCTGGATACTTCCGGGAACGTGACCCGGCAGATCGAGCGTCGCCTTGTGCGCTATCTGAGGAACTCCCCCTTCCGCCCAAGACTTGAAGCCGACAACCGTTTTGAGTCGCAAAGGGTGGAAGTACGCTACTACTTTACCTACGCCGACGGCGTAATCTAGACCACCTCTTCATAGGGCAGTCCAACATACTGCTCGGCAATGACGCTAAGACCAGCATCCGTTCCGGTATAGAAATCGAGCTCTGAATCCATCAGCTTGCGATCGAACTTGTCGCCAAAGTCATGCAGCATATTTGTCATCCACCAGGAAAAACGCTCGGCATGCCAGATGCGTCGCAGGCACAGGGCGGAATACTGCGCTATGGCCTCAGGCCGGTTCTCCTTGTAAACCTTAAGCAGAATTCGGTACAGGTAGTTTACGTCACCGCTGGCTAGGTTCAGCCCCTTGGCTCCGGTGGGGGGAACGATATGTGCTGCATCGCCGACCAGGAATAGCCGGCCGTACTGCATCGGCTCACAGATGTAACTGCGCAGGGGGGCGATACTTTTTTCTAGTGAGGGCCCGGTGACCAGTTTGCCGCGCACGGATTCCGGCAGTCTGCTAGACAGCTCCTCCCAGAACCGGTCGTCAGACCAGTCCTCGACCTTCTCGTCAAGACTGACGTCCACGTAATAACGGCTGCGGGTATGCGAGCGCATGCTGCACAGGAAGAATCCCTTGTCGCTTACCCCGTAGATCAGTTCCTCATCGATAGGCGGCGTATCCGCCAGAAACCCAAGCCACCCCACCGGGTATACTTTTTCATATTCAGTGCGCAAGGATTCGGGAATGGTTTTGCGACTGACACCATGAAAACCGTCGCAACCTGCAATGTAATCACAAGCGATGCGATGTTGCTGCCCGTCCTTTTCGTAGGTCACGAGTGGATTGTCTGAATCGGGGTCGTGAATCTGCACCTTCTCCACTTTGTAGTGGATCGGCGCGCCGCAGGCCTGGCGCGCTTCCATCAGGTCGGCGGTGATTTCAGTCTGGCCGTAGACTACCACCTGCTTGCCATTGGCGTGCTTGTGAAAGTCCACCCGTCGGATTTCGCCATTGAATGCGATCTGTACGCCACCATGCGGAAGACCTTCGCGGTCCATGCGTTCCGCTACGCCGGCTTCACGCACCATACTGACGATGCCCTCCTCGAGCACGCCTGCGCGAATACGTCCGAGGACATAGTCAGGTGTGGCTCGTTCAAGGATGATATTGTCAATGCCTGCGTTGTGCAGTAACTGGCCCAGCAGCAGACCCGAGGGTCCGGCACCGATAATGACAACCTGTGTTTTCATAACGTAGGTTTTTTGGTTGATGATTCTTGTACTTCAGATAATGCTTGACGGGGCACAGCCCAGCTCATCCATGAGAGTATAGCAGTGCTGCCTGTGTGTACAAAATGCTAACATCAATGAAAGATTTTTTTAGCGCTTGACCTATCCCAGGCTTTTATTAAACGAGGATTCACACTAGATCGAGAGAAGTTTAAGCATAATCTTGCCGATGATTTAGTCCTTAGGCACGAATCTCCATGCATGGGAATCCTTGCTACTAATGTAAATATTATTCATTACAAGCCAATGCTCCTTAGACAGAGTGGCATTGGCTGGGAGCTGAGAAGGTAATGAGGTCAAAAATAATTTTTTATGGCACATACTTGCAGAAAATATCGCACAGGCAATCTTAGGAAACATCTATCCAAAAAAAACCCCAGCTAGTGCTGGGGTTTTTTAGCTATATTCTTTGGCTAGAAGAATCTGTAGCGAGCACTTAGCCTCATTGATCTTGGAGGCTGGAACCCCGTTGGTAAGCCATAGAACGGAGTATCGTCCTCATAGACTTCTCTGACTTTCTGCTGATTAATGACATTGAAAATATCAGCAGACAAAACTAGCTGAGCGTTTGTCAAATCTATGGTGTACTGGGCGTTTAGGTCAAGATTCCACCAAGCACTAGTCTCACCCTTACTAGCCCGCGGAACAGGCTGTCCGTCACAGTAGAACGAGGCGTTATCGTATGCGGCCGCAAATGTATCGGTAGGATGCACCCCAAAGCAACCGATCGGCCTTCCTGTCTGAGCCATGAAGTTGGCGCCAAATCTGACCCCATTATCCATCTGGTATGTTCCCCATAATTTAACTGTATGCCTTCTGTCGTTAGGCAAATTTCCGAAGCCATAATCAGTTAAACCGGGCTGGTCGAAGTTTGTGGTTAAGCCAGCATCGTCTTGGCCATTGTCAGACCTTACATAACCTTCGTTATTACCATAGCTGTGTGCCCAGGTATAAGATCCTGATAGTCCCCACTTGCCATCGAACGGCCTGTCCATGGTTATCTCAAAGGCATGGTAGGTACGAGTCGCCTCGGGATAATTCAGCTGATCCGAAGAAAGAGTGATAAATTCAGATTGCTCTGGTATGTACACCGTCATCGGGTTACCAGGATTTGCTAGCACATACTGATGAAATCCTGTAAACACATCTGCGACTTCAGGCCAACTACCAGCATAGTATTTAATCACGGCGGCATCGATGGCAACGTCTTCGATGGAAGTTGCAAGGTCACGATAAATATACTTGGCACCCCAGGTGATTCCATTGTCGGCGATCATCTGTGCACCCAGAATGATTTCATTCTGGTACATAGCCTCCAGATTTTGATCAACAAGTCCTCTTGTATCAGGTACCGCACCAGTACTGTAGGTCTGTGTTCTAAAAGAACCACCCTTCACTTGTGGTGTGCCATCTGGGTTTTTGGATTTACCGTCCCAGTCAAAGTACTCCTGAATATAGGTCTCGCCTCCGGCCAGGCGAATATTGGTATTGGCTGCCACTGGCAGATAGTATCTTCCGTAGTTGGCAAAGAACTGATAGTTTGGCATGTTTGATGGTTGCCATAGGGCGCTTATTCTTGGCGCCCACTGGTTATCAAGTGCAACAAACTCCTTACCCTCGGCGTTGTAGTTTACAAACTCATCGTTTCGCAAACCAATCTCAAGAGTTAAGTCGTCATTAAACTGCCAGGTATCTTCTATATAGTAGGCCTTTGACTCTACATCGAAGGATCCACCATTGTTGTAGGTTCTCCGCCTAGCATCTGCGCCGCTTGGGCATTCAGTAGCGACATCACATATGTAGGGACCATAGTCATTTGATGGATGCAGAAGCCAGTAAACGCCTCCAGAGTTGATAGTTGAAGACACGGAGTTATTTGTCTCTTCGTCGTATCCAACCCTGATAGTGTGATTGTTTAGGGAGTAGGTTAAGTCGAATCGATTAGATTCCCTCTTATCCTCACCTACATCTATTAAAAACTCTGTCCAATCACCTAATGCAACAAAGCCGTTTGCTGCTGTAACCTCATACAGCACCGGGGCTGAAGCAGTGGCTGGGTTTGTAGTTCTCGCCGCCTCGTTTTCACCAGTGGATGCAGAGAAGACGAGGTTGTCGGTTAATTGGCCGGTGTAGGTCGCAATCCAGTTCATGCCACCCCTTTCATAGAAAGTGTCACCAATAAAGGCGCCCGTCTGTTTTGTGTCAGAGTCATATTCGTAAGCGCCTTCTATGCCTGTTCTCTCATCAGTGAAAGCCGTAACCTCTATGCGGTGGTTATCGCTTAGGTAACCATCAAGCTTCACACCCCAGAAATCCTGGTCTAGCGAGTATTTATAGCCACGGCCTGACTGAATGCCATAGTATTCGTCCGCAGAATTAACATCAGAGTAGAGCGCATAGTAAAACAGTCGATCCCTGATGATAGGGCCTGACGCCCATATGTCGTAAGTAGTCGATGAGGACTCGTCTTGGCCGTTGTCTGCGGCAAAGGTGTTGGGCGCAGTCTCAATCAGTTTATCGTAGTAGGTATTAACACCAAACTGGAAGTCATTCGAACCAGACTTTGATCTTGCGTTAAGAACACCACCGGTAGACCTACCGAAGGCGGCAGAGTATCCGCCAGTCTTTACCTGCAAGGTATCGTAAAATTCGAATGGAACCCTCGAGTAACCCAGGCCGTTCCTAAAGTTGGTTGTATTCAGCCCATTGATATACGAGGTGTTCTCGGCAACAGAGGACCCGGAGAAGCTCACGTTTGTGCCGAATGCCGTATCGCCAATGGTAGTGCCTGGTGCTAAAAGGGCGACCGAGTCAAAGTTTCTTGGCACAGGCAGCTCAGTCAGTGCACCTGCATCAACGATCAATCCGGATTCAGCGATACTAGTTTCAACTGCAGAACGTGTAGAACCAAGTACTATCAGCTCCTCAACACCAGCCTGTGAGGTCGCAAGATTAACTACAGTCTCGCTATCTAGTCTGACACTGACAGTTTCTGTATCGACATTGTTGCCGTTCTGAACTACAACAACCTGATACTGCCCCGGCGGAAGAGAGTTGAATGCAAAGCTTCCGTCTGCATTTACTTGGACGGACCGCGTGATGTTCCTTGATGTATCAGTAACGGTAACAGTTTCACCGCCGGAGGATCCATTGACACTACCAGCTATTGCGCCAGTGGTAGTCTGGGCAAATGAACTGGACGCACCGAGAATCAAAGCCGATGCAACAAGTGAACCAGTCAAAAATTGACTAGAGCAATTGATGGCAGAGGCTAATTTTTTAATTTTGGTCATTTTTTCCAATCTCCTAAATAATATCAATGCCGGGAAAGCACCGCGCAATCATGGACATTTTTCAGATGCTTTTCAAACAGCCCAAGACGTAAAAATAGTGCGTTTAACCCAATAGTTTTATCTAAAACTTGTATAGCTAGAAATTAATCTAACAATGTTCAGTAAATTACTATACACTGTTCAATTATTTTGTAAAGATTTTTAGCAAAAATAACATCCTGTTTTGATTGAGGTTTTGGGCATAGTGGGACGTAGATCCGAGCACACTAAGAATCAATTAAAAGAGCTGATCATCACGGCCAGTATTAAGCTCATTAGCGAAATTGGACCAAGTGCCTTCGGTACCCGGGCGATAGCCAAGGAAATCGGTTACTCCTTCGGCACCATCTACCATGTTTACGGCGACCTCGAAACCCTGCGATATCACGTCAAAGGCCGGATTCTAAAAAATTGGTATGAAAATTTGGCCGCTGGTATGGATAAGGTCGAGGAAAAGGCCCGGTACCTGGTTGATACCTATATCGACCTGTCCGAAGAGCAGCATTATCTGTGGGCCTTCGTATTTGCCCTGCCCAGTGACGCCAGGGAGAACGCCCCACCCTGGTATATCGAAAAGGTGGAAAATCTCTTTTCCCTCGTCATCAGGGCCTTTGCCCCTATCACCCATAACAAGAAGGATGCCGAAATCGCCGCCCGCGCCATCTGGCCGAGCATCCACGGCATCTGCGTACTGGCCATGGCCGGCAAACTGGATATGGTCAGCTCGGAAAGCCCCAAGGATCTGGCCCACCGCCAGCTGGCGATTTATATGGAAGGCCTGAAGAGCCTTGACATGAGCCCTGACCCGCTCAATGCAACAGCGGCAGGTATCGCCTAGCGATCGAATCCCAGCTCAGGGGATCAACGAACTGAGCAGCTGCCTTGCGCATCTTGTCAACTTTTTCCGGACTGGCCTGCAGGCTTACGATGGCATCACAGATGGCATCGTAATCATCCAGGATCAGCGCCTCCCTGCCGTTGGTCACCGGAATGCCCTCAATGCCCTTTGCCGTACTGATTACCGGTACGCCGGCAGCAAAATAATCGAGAATCTTCATGCGCGTCCCGCCGCCTTCAAGCAAGGGTATGACGGCAAGGTCGGCTGCCGGCAATACCTGACTAAGATCTGCCACGCTGCCGGCAAATATGACTTTTTCATGCAACGGAAAATCGGGCGGTTTGCTGCCGATAGCCAGGACGGTGACTTTTACCCCTCTTGCTTCCAGTCGCGGCAGGATTTCCGTCGCCATGACATTAATAGCTTCCAGGTTGGGGGCGTAGCTGTAAGTGCCATGGTAAACAAGCACCTTGTCGTGTGAGGGAATTTTGTAATGCTGCCTGATATCCATGGGTACCGCCTGCTGAAAAGCGTAAAGGTCGACCCCATGGGGAACTACATGTATTTTTTGGGGAGATCGGAAGAGCGTCGT
>JALRBG010000233.1 GCA_023257855.1 Pseudomonadales bacterium
CGGTTTCCACCCAGACGCGGTGCGGGTTCTGCGCCAGGGCGTCGTCGAGCAGGGTGCGCGGGGTGTTGAGCGCACGCTCGAAGAACTCGAGATTGTTGGCCTGCGTGATCACTGTCGCGCCCTCGGCCACCGCCACCGGCAGCCCGGCGGTGTGGTCGGAATGCGGATGGGTGTTCATGATGTAGCGGATTTCCTTGCCCGGCATCATGCGCTTGGCCTCGGCGATGTAGGCCGTGATGGCCGCGTGGCTGGCGCCTGCTTCGAGCATCATGATGTGGTCATCGAACTCGTAGAACAGCGAATCGTAGCTGCCGCCACCGCCGGTGGAGAAGCGATACAGGTCGTTGCCGAGATCCTCGACCACCACGGTGACCTCGCCGCCACCGCCACCGAAGCCGCCACCGCCGCCAGAAGGTGCGGGAAGGAGGGAGGCCACGTTGTTCATGTTGGCGCTGGCGTTGGTGACGGACACCTGGAAATACGGCCAGCCGCCGCGGGTCTGGGTGATGCTTGTCGGGGCCATGAAGCCGCCAAAGTCGCGCCAGCCGGTGTAGGAGGCGAAGACGTGCATGTCGCCCATCATGTTGTCGCCCACCCAGGTTTCCACATGCTCGACCAGGTTGTCGTCATTCAGGTAGCCATTGATGACGTAGCTGGCACCGGATGGTGCTTTCACGTCCGGGCTCCAACTCAGCACGGTGTAGCTATCGCCATCGATGGCGCGCCGGTTGACGGACGCACCCTGTTCAGCGGCGCCGGCCAGGAATCCCCAGGGCGTGATGTAGTACTCCAGGGAGTTGGCCCAGTTGCCGGACAGGTCGGCCTGCTCGGCGGTGACCTGCTGGAAGAAGGTGCCCGGGCTGACGGTAGTGGAACCACCGGGGCCGATGTTCAGCGTATTGCCGGCATGGCGCATGGCGGGCGCACGCAGGTCGATCACGCGCTGGTACTCCATGATGGGACGCATCGGGTCATGGGTATCTTCGCAAATCATGTTGGTTGCGTTGGCGCCACACTGCTGGAAGGCGACGTTCTGTGCCGAACCGGACAGCATGACTGAATTGACGTTGCCCAGGGCGCGCCGCGCGTCATTGATGAGTCCGCCGGCATCCTGTGCCGTGGCGGCACAGCCGAATCCAAGGAAAATTGTTACTGCTAATGCCAGTTTCTTTATCACGGGTATTTCCCCCTAACGTAGTTATTTAAGTTGTTATGGAACGGGCAGCGAGTTTCGATTCTACCCACAGATGGGCCGCGGATGGTATAGAAACCGGCTTCTACATATACTTTGAACAGCCGATAAAAGGATAAAGGGATAAAGGGGCAGGCGATTCGCTGATGCCGAAAAGATCGGAAGGTAGGCCGGATAAGGTCCGCAGGACCGCATCCGGCAATATAAAAAATAACAGAAACCAGTGGAACGTAGGGGATTCGCTTATGAACAAGCCCGTGGCCGGGATAGGTGTCGCTGTCATGATCGCTGTCACCTTGTCAGGTGCTGACGCACTGGCACAACGCAGGGCCGACATCGACTTTACCAGCGTCGGTCGCGGCGCACCCCTGGAACCTGCCATCCCCGGCAAGCTGCGCACACCACAGGAAGAACTCGAAGCTTATCCGCCGGCGTCTTTCGATAATTACCCTGAGCGCTTCTGGATGGTGGGCCCGTTCCGTGACGACACGCGCGCAAACGGCACTGGCACCGGCGGCATCCAGGCGTCGGCAATAAACGGTGCCATTCCCGACGGCGTCACACCACTTCCCGTAGATATTTTCACCTCGGAGGATTTCTACGCCGACCGTGAATACTGGAGCGACCCCCGCTACTTCCGCTGCAACTCGTCGGAAGCCATCCAGGCGAGCTGGTCATCCGGGCTGGTCGGAGACGATCCGCCGCGCACGGCGGCGTGGGGCTACTGCGACCGGGATTATCCGCGCGAGGCCATTGTCAGTCCCTATGGCTTCAATACCGCGCAGGAGCACTACGAGGCCTTGCTGGCCGAGACGACCGCGCGTGGAGGTCCCACCCGGCATACGTATGCTTCAGTGCCGAGTGATATGAACGGGCGTTACGTGTGGCCGCGCGGCCAGAACTGGAGTGCTGAATTGTTCTGGAGCCAGGTGCCGACGGTGCTGTCACTGATGACGGAGGAATACCAGACGCGTTTCGTGCAGGAGGCTTACCACCATGGCAATTCCAACGTGGCGCAGTGGCCGGCCCAGTTCTGCTGGCCGGAAGGCTTCATGCGCCGCTGGCATTATCACGGCGTCACCAACCAGCCGCACCAGGTGCTGGTGACGCCGGAACTTGTGCAATTCCTGGCCGGCGATGCGGACAACTTCATCACCAACATCCATATTGGACGCTCCTTCAATATGGACAGTATCGTACCTCGCCTTGGCGCCGATGTGCCGCGCTGGTATGGCGAGACCATCGGTTTCTGGGACGGCGAGGTGCTCATCACCTGGACCTCGAATATCCAGGGCTGGAAGGTGCATGGCGGCATGGAGTTCTCCAACAAAATGCAAGCCATTGAAATATACATGCCGAATCGCGATGCCGACGGCAACCTGTACGGCATCAACCAGGAGGCGATCTTCTACGACCCCGAAGCGCTGGTGGAACCCATCCGCATGGTGCGCAACCTGGAACAACAGGGCGGGCTGAATGACGGCGATCCCTACCAGTTCATCGAGTGCATTCCCACGATCTTCAATGTCGACGGCGAACCCACCCAGGTGGCGCCGGGTGAGGTGATCGATTACCAGGTGCCGGACATGTACGGCAGGCCATGGGCAGAGAACTGGGAGCAGTTCCATGAGCAGGGTATGGAAGGCTCAGGGCAGGAAGCCGATATCTTTAGTTTTGAGTAAGCGGTTGCCGTAAACGAAAATCTAATTGCTTATATAAGCTTTAATTAAGTAGAACAGAAAGAAGTATAAAAAAGAGATGGTGCCCAGGGGCGGAATCGAACCACCGACACGGGGATTTTCAGTCCCCTGCTCTACCGACTGAGCTACCTGGGCATGCGAGTGCGGAAGCGCGTATTAAATAGTTGCCTGCCGCCGGAGTCAAGAGGCAAGGCGAGTGGCGA
>JALRBG010000237.1 GCA_023257855.1 Pseudomonadales bacterium
ACATTGTTGACACGCATGCTGGCGGCGATCTCTTCCCGCACTTCGGCCTGCGTCATCGAGTTCACGCGACCGCTCTCCACCAGAGTATCCGCCACACCGTGCACAAAATTATGATCGATATACACCGGCAACACCTTCAGCCCGAAGGTCAAGCCGGCCACCAGAATAACCAGCATGCTCAACAGCCCCAGTTTGGAGAAACCACGCTGACGAATTGCCGGGGCATTCTGTAATCTATTCATGTCATCACCTGCAGTCTACGGTTCATGAAACCTGTCCATGCCTTTTCTGGCATCTTCTGCATTATAGCGTCCGGCACTCTTGGCACCGCGATCTGGTCCTCGTTTCAGAAAATCAGCCCGTTACGGGAAAAACCGGGCAGATGCAGGCCGGGCTCCTTGTGCATCCATACTGCAAACGCCTTGCCGACGATATTCTTCTCCGGCACTGCACCCCAGACGCGACTGTCGGCGCTGTTGTCACGGTTGTCCCCCATCATGAAGTAATGCCCTTCCGGGATTACCCTGCCCTCCGGCCACAGCCAGTTGTCCGGCCTGATATAGGAGGGTGACGGAGAGGTATAAATATCGTGCGTTATACCCCCGATGTGCTCCAGAGAGTATACCACCGGCGGTCTCCTGTCGTTGATGAAGTCCACATATTCCTGATCCAGCGGCTCCCCGTTGATATAGATGGTCTTGTTTTCATAGCGGACATGGTCACCCGGCAGGCCGATCACCCGCTTGATGTAGTAATTGGGGTCATGGGGCGGTATGAACACCATGACATCGCCCCGTACTGGTTCGCCCACATCGATGATCTTGGTTCCCGCCACCGGCAGGCGCACTCCGTAGGCATACTTGTTGACGACGATGAAATCACCCACGTTGAGCGTCGGGATCATGGAGCCGGTAGGGATCTGGAAAGGCTCGAACAGGAACGAACGCAGGATCAGTACGGCAAATATGATAGGAAAAAATGACTTGGCGTAATCCACCACCACCGGATCCCGGTAGGCTCGGTAGGCTTTCTCCAGGAGGGCCTGGTTCTGGAAACGGCTGCCCTCGCTTGCCCTGTCTTTTTCATCGCGGCCTTCATGTTCGCCGGTTTCCAGGTAACGTACGAACAGGTCGAAATCCTCATGAGACACCTTGCTGCCCGCCAGGATTTCATCGACTTTCTTCAGGCGTGGTTTTTTCAGGGCCAGGCTGTCAAACAGCCAGATAACGCCCGTAACGGCAGAGAAAATCAACAGGATCAGGGAAAAATCGAAACTCATGTTGGTGCTTACCGGGCAATAATTGCAGGGAGATCGTTGCGTTTTCGTGGAGCCATTGACGAACCTTTATTTATCAACTTTCAGTATGGCGAGGAAGGCTTCCTGCGGCACTTCCACGTTGCCTACCTGCTTCATGCGCTTCTTGCCCGCCTTCTGTTTTTCCAGCAGCTTCTTTTTGCGGGTGATGTCGCCGCCGTAACACTTGGCTGTGACGTTCTTGCGCAGGGCCTTGACGGTCGTGCGCGCTATGATCTGGCCGCCGATGGCTGCCTGGATGGCCACATCATACATTTGTCTTGGGATCAGTTCCTTCATCTTTTCCGTCAGCACGCGGCCTTTCGCCTGGGCCTGGTCCCTGTGCACGATAAGCGCCAAGGCGTCCACTGTATCACCATTGATCAAAACATCCAGTCGCACCAGTTTTGCCGGCTGGAAACGGATAAAGTGGTAATCCAGCGAGGCGTAGCCGCGACTGACCGACTTGAGGCGGTCGAAAAAGTCCAGGACCACTTCGTTCATGGGCAGCTCGTACTTGATTGACACCTGCTGGCCGACAAACTGCATGTCCTTCTGCACACCGCGTTTTTCCACGCACAGGCTGAGCACACTGCCGACATGCTCCTGGGGAACCAGGATATTTGCCTCAACGATCGGCTCGCGCATCTCCTCGATAAGATTGGATGCCGGCAGCCGGGAGGGACTGTCCACCTTGATGACCTCACCCTTCGTGGTCAGCACTTCGTATACGACCGTTGGTGCCGAGGTGATCAGGTCAAGGTCGTATTCGCGCTCCAGGCGTTCCTGGACGATTTCCATGTGCAGCATGCCAAGGAATCCGCAGCGGAACCCTACACCCAGCGCATCGGAATTTTCCGGCTCGTAGATCAGCGCGGCATCATTCAGTGTCAGTTTTTCCAGCGCATCACGGAAACTGTCATAGTCGTCGCTGGAAACCGGGAACAGACCGGCATAGACCTGGGCCTGCACCTTTTTGAATCCGGGGAGTGACGGCACGTTCGGGGTGGACGAATGGGTGATGGTGTCACCCACCGGCGCGCCCTTGATCTCCTTGATGCTGGCCTCGACAAAGCCCACTTCTCCGGCTCGCAACTCGTTCTTCACTTTACGCTTGGGCGTGAAGATGCCGACATTGTCGACCACGTGAACACGTCCCGTGGACTTGGTGATGATCTTGTCTCCCTTGCGCAACACGCCTTCCCTGACCCGCACCAGCGAAATCACGCCAAGGTAATTGTCGAACCAGGAATCGATGATCAGCGCCTGCAGGTTGGCGTCCACGTTACCCTTGGGCGGCGGAATTGCATGGATGATTTTTTCCAGGATGTCATGGACACCCATGCCGGTCTTGGCGCTGGCAAGGACGGCGCCATCGGCGCTGATGCCGATGATTTCCTCTATCTCACGCCGTACCTTGTCGGGTTCGGCCTGCGGTAGGTCCATCTTGTTGAGAATGGGCAGGACTTCCAGGCCCTGGTCGATGGCAGTATAGCAGTTGGCGACCGACTGCGCCTCGACGCCCTGGGCCGCATCGACAACGAGCAGCGCACCTTCACAGGCGGCCAGGGAGCGGGACACCTCGTAGGTAAAGTCCACATGGCCGGGGGTGTCGATGAAATTGAGCTGGTAGGTCTTGCCGTCATCCGCGGTGTAATCCAGGGTGACGCTTTGCGCCTTGATGGTGATGCCGCGCTCCCGTTCGATATCCAGGGAATCCAGGACCTGCTCCTGCATCTCGCGGGCAGTCAGGCCGCCGCACTGCTGGATGAAGCGGTCGGCTATAGTGGATTTGCCATGATCGATATGGGCGATGATGGAAAAATTGCGTATGTGGTCTAGGTTACTCACCGGGGCAGCAAGCTACGTGTCAGGAAAATGGGCGAACCATGTTCGGGGTGGCTGGAAAAAAGGCGCAAGTCTACAGCAAGATGGGTTATATCGCCATGTCATCCAGTGGCGGGTTTATTCGGGGATATTGAGGGTCAGGTAGAACTGCGACCCGTCCCTTTCCACCAGGGCCGGCAGGACGCGGTTCCGGGGCAGGCCGGCCACCACATTGTTGAAAGTATCCACCGAGGGTGTTGCCTGACCATCAATGCTGAGCAGGATGTCGCCGGAGGCGAATCCGGCTTCCCGGCCCGTTTCACCGATGACCCGCACGACAAGTACGCCCGGCTGCTCATTGTCCCGCTCGGAATCGGTGATCATCAGCCCGAGCGGGTTCGGGTCGCCTTCGCTACTGCTGAGTTCCACGCGGTTGCCGGAAGCCAGCTTGCCGACAGTCATCATGATGGTCATGGTCGTGCCATCACGAATGATATCGACAGCCGCCTCGGTATCGGGCGCCGTCAGGCCGACATGGAACGGCAGGTCGCCGCTGCTGACGATGGTGCTGCCGTTGAAACGGGTAATGATGTCGCCGGCCTGGAAGCCGGCGCGTTCGGCCGGGCTGCCTTCGATCACCTGGTTGACCAGGGCGCCGGCGGGGTTGGCGAGACCGGCTTCGTCAGCCAGTTCCTGGCTGACCTCGTTGATACCCACCCCCATCCAGCCACGCTCGACAACCCCCTTGTTCTTTAGCTGCCCAACAACGTTCTTGGCCACGTCCACGGGAATCGCGAAGGACAGCCCCATGGAGCCGCCGGTGCTGGTAAAGATCTGGGAATTGATGCCGATCACCTCGCCGCGGAGGTTGAACAGCGGGCCACCGGAGTTGCCCGGGTTGATGGCGACATCGGTCTGGATGAAGGAAACGTAATTGCCGCCGCTGCCGTTGGGAATATTGCGCCCCATGTAACTGATGATGCCGGCGGCCACTGAAAAGCGCAGCCCCATCGGTGACCCTATGGCCAGCACCCACTCGCCGACTTTCAGGCTGCTTGAATCCCCGAGGGTGACCGGTTTCAGCTCGACTCCATCGATTTTCAACAGGGCCAGGTCGGAGCTGACGTCGGAGCCGATGACACTGGCGGCAAACTCACGCCGGTCGTTGAGTGTAATGACGATTTCCTCGGCATCTTCCACCACGTGATGGTTGGTGATGATGTAACCGTCCGCAGAAATGATGAACCCCGAACCCAGGGAGGGCCGCTCCTGGAACTTGCGCATCTGTTCCTCGGGAAGATCAGGTACACGATCGCCGAAGTAATAGCGCAGGATGTCATCGAGGCGCTCGTCGTTGTCCGCATTGAGACTCGCCCGCCGGATGGCGTTGACGTTGACGATGGCGTCCGCATTGTCCTCGACCAGGCGGGTGAAATCCGGCAGCACCTGGGCCTGCACCTGGAGACTGGCCAGCAGGACCAGCATGCTGCTCATTAAGGGAATTATTCGGTTGATCGACTTCATGCAAATACCCGGGTTACGGCTTCAACTGCCTGGTTCATGGTTCATGTTCCGCAAATCGAGCATCGCGGAGGCGTCCATTGTCCTCACGATCCGCCTCACCAGCAACAGGCCAAATCCCAGGGCGGCCATGGCGCTGATGATGACGCGGCCTTCCCCTTCCCCTGCCCCGGCTGTTGCCGAGATTGAGCTGGCCAGGCCAGTGGCAGCCAGCATGCACAGGAGCGGGATTCCGTATTGCAGGAGGGACAGACTCATGAGCCTGCCTTCATCGATGCTCAACTCGAGGATATCCCCGGCCCGGACACCCCCTGCAAGCTGGTCTTCTGCCAAGGGCAGCCGAAGTGAATGGTTCACGTCCCGGCTGTAGGCACCATCAAGAAGCCGATGGCCGCAACCCGTTTTCAGCGAGCACTGATTGCAATGCCCGGAATTTAGGGAATGAACGCGCACATGACCCGGACCGGAATCCAGGACGGTCACTTGTTGAACAGCCATGAAAAACCCTGCGTTTCAGACGCTACAGGGGGGCCATGATAACAGGCGGGGTTTTACCGTGAAAACAAGGATCAGCGGTTAGTATCGGGATTGAATGTGGCAGGTACTTCCCGGGATTCCAGGGCATCCTCGAGTTCCTGGGAAACGACCTGCTGCAGGCGGTCCATTTCTTCAGGGTTCAGCCCGTTCTGGACGGCGACGCGTGTCGTGGTAGCCGGATTGAGATCGCCTGTCAGGCCAGGCAGCTGGTCGGTGGCGGTATTGCCCGCGATCTGGGTACCGGCGTTTCCACCACTATCCACATCGGCAACCATGACCATATCTGCAGTGAACAGCACCGCGAGTGCAACGGAAGCGGCAATGGCACCCTGTCCGATGTTTCGAAAGATGCTGTATTCCCTGACCTTGGCGGTAATGGGTTTTGAGTGTGCGGCATCCTGTTCCAGTTCAGCCTGGATGGCAGTGAGCAGGTTGCGCGACGGACGTGTATGGATTTCCTGTTTCAGGCAGGCACTGACCACGTGATAGCGGTGCCACTTGGCCTTGAGTTCCACCAGTTCGGCAATCTCCTCGCCCTTGTCACTTTCACCCAGGGTTTCCAGGTCCTTCAGGATTCGACGCAGTTCAAGATCGTCCGCCTCGTTATCCATCAGCGCAGAAAGTGATTCGTGTAATTTGTTTGCCATGTAGCCCTCGTCAGCTGCTGGTGCCGGCCCGTGCCGTGCTTATCGTGTTTTTATTAATGATTTTAAACAGTTAACCGCTTTTCTTAAGGTTGTCGGCTTGCTGTGCAAGACCCGTTTAACCGCGTTTTCAACCGCTTTTTTACTGCTGCTTCAACCTGTTCAGGGACTGAAAAAACGCCGGATACTTACTAGACAACGTCCGTTTTGAAAAATTCCCCGTGCTGACGAAAAAATTTGCCGAATTTTTCCACATTTCACGATCATCCTATTCAGCTTCCAAGAGCGGTCGGATTTTCTTGTCCAGCGCCTCCCTGGCCCGGAATATGCGAGATCTCACCGTGCCCACGGGGCAACCCATGATTTCGGTGATTTCCTCGTAGCTCAGGCCGCTGAATTCACGCAGGGTGAAGGCGGTGCGCAGGTCCTCCGGCAATTCATCGATGGCCTCGTAGATGACCCGCTCAAGGTCGGCCTTTTCCTGGCTTGCCTCCGGGCTCTCGATATCAGCCAGCGCCGTATTGTTTTCCAGGAACTCGGCATCATCCACATCAATATCGGTGGACGGCGGCCGCCTGCCGCGGGCCACCAGGTAGTTTTTCGCGGTATTGATGGCAATCCGGTACAGCCAGGTGTAAAACGCACTGTCTCCACGGAACTTGGGCAGGGCCCGGTAAGCCTTGATGAAGGCTTCCTGGGCAACATCCTCCACTTCAGCGGGATCGTTGATGAAACGGCCAATGAGGCCGAGTATCCGGTGCTGGTAACGCAGGACCAGGAGATCAAAGGCGTGCTTGTCGCCCTTGAATACCCTGTCCACCAGTTGCTGATCGGTATTGTTTACTTCTTCTGAGGCCAAACGCCTGGCTCCACTCTACTCATGAACACTAAGAAGCCTTGGCTACTGCAAGATAGACAGGCCCGAAGGTGAAAAGTTCGGTTTATCGTAATCGGGGCGAACCCGGGCTTTTATATTTTTTGTTATTGTATCCCACAAGGTAGAATAGCGTCAGGATGTACCTGAACAACCCGCCTTATGCCAGACAGCTCCCCTTCCAGTCGTGACGCCGATGTCCTGATCATTGGCGGTGGTGCCGCCGGCCTCAGCCTCGCCCTGAAAGTCGCCGACCGGGCCAGGGTCACCATTTTGTCCAAGAGTTCGCTCGAGCACGGATCAACCTATTATGCACAGGGCGGCATTGCCGCAGTCCTGGATGACGAGGACTCCCTGGAATCACATGTGGAAGACACTCTCGTTGCCGGAGACGGCCTGTGCGACAGGCGCGTCGTCGAATACACCGTGTCGCGCGGTCGGGAGTGTATCAACTGGCTGGTCAGCCAGGGTGTTAAATTCACCCTGGAAAAGGCCGACACCGCCCACTATCACCTCAGCAAGGAAGGCGGCCACAGCCACCGCCGCGTCGTCCATGCCGCGGACGCCACCGGGCGCGCCGTATTTGAAGGACTGGCCGCGAAAGTGATGGACCATCCCAATATCACCTTCCGCATCAATACCGTGGCCGTCGACCTGATTACCACGGCCAAGCTGGGGCTGCCAGGCAACCGCTGCGTTGGCGCCTACGTGTTAAATGAGGTCACCGGCCAGGTCATGGTCTACAGGGCACGCTTCGTCATTCTTGCCACCGGTGGCGCCAGCAAGGCATACCTGTATACCTCCAACCCCGATGGTGCCAGCGGCGACGGCATCGCCATGGCCTGGCGCGCTGGCTGCCGTATTGCCAACATGGAATTCAACCAATTCCACCCGACCTGCCTGTATCACCCGAAGGCCAAGTCCTTTCTCATCACCGAAGCACTGCGCGGCGAAGGCGGCCAGTTGAAGCTGCCCGATGGCACTCGCTTCATGCAGGACTATGATCCGCGTGGGGAACTCGCTCCCCGTGACATCGTCGCCCGCGCCATCGACTCGGAAATGAAGCGCCTCGGCTGCAGTTTCGTCTACCTCGATATCAGCCATAAGCCCGATGATTTCATTCTCGAGCACTTCCCCACCATTCATGAGAAATGCCTGGAATACGGCATCGATATCACGCGCGAAAAAATACCGGTGGTACCGGCGGCACATTATAGCTGCGGCGGCGTGATGGTGGACCTGAACGGCAAAACCGATGTGGAAAACGTTTACGCCATCGGCGAAACCAGCTGCACCGGCCTGCATGGGGCCAACCGCATGGCGAGTAATTCCCTGCTCGAATGTTTCGTCTTTGCCTTTGCCGCCGCCGAGGAAATCCTTGCCCGGCTGGACTCGGTGGCATTACATGAAACCATCCCGACCTGGGATGAAAGCAAGGTGACCGATTCTGACGAGGACGTAGTCATCGCCCATAACTGGGACGAGATCCGCCGCTTCATGTGGGACTATGTCGGCATTGTAAGAACCAACAAGCGCCTGCAACGGGCCCAGAACCGCATTGATCTACTGCAGCAGGAAATCCGCTGGTATTACAGCCGCTACCGCGTCAGCCGGAACCTGCTGGAACTGCGTAACCTGGCCCTCGTGGCGGAACTGATCATCCGGTCTGCCATGACCCGCAAGGAAAGCCGGGGCCTGCATTACACCCTGGATTACCCCGCCCGGCTGCCCGAGGCGAAAAATACCGTCCTGACGCCCGGCAACTATATGCCGGGTGCCGGCAATTAACCCTGTAACAGGGGATGACGTGTTGCGCTCAACTGTGCGCGAGGACGGTATCGATGATGGGCTGCAGGCGTGAATCGGGAACAGGCTGCTTCTTCACCAGCCACTGGAACAGGTCCTGGTCTTCTTCCCTGAGAAGCTCGGCATAAGCGCGCTGCATGGTCCCGGTCAATCCTGGCAGGACTGATTCGGCAAAGGGTACAAGGATGAGGTCGAGTTCCAGCATGCCGCGCCGACTGTGCCAGTACATTTTTTTCAATTCGGTATTTTGCCGCACAATAACTCCTGACAGTCGTTGACCACGTTCGCTGCGATATCACTGCTTCTATTTATTACTGACAGGCCAGTCCGTATACTTGGCGGCACTTTAATCAGTTTGTATTTCTTCCTGTAATTTGTCCCTTTCGGAACCAATTCCTGAATGCAAAGCTTTTATACGGTACTGGATTTTCAGGAACTGCTTGAGATCAGCGGAGAGGATAGCGAAAAATTCCTCCAGGGTCAGCTGACCTGCGATCTGGATGATCTGGCTGAAGAGCATCTCACACTTGGCGCGATGTGCAACAACAAGGGTCGTGTTTATGCCAGCTTCCGGTTGCTCCGGCATGCAGGCGCTTATTACATGACACTGCCCGCGAAACTGCTGGAACCGACAAGGCAGAACCTGCAGAAATACATTCCCTTCTACAAGGCCGCCATGTCTGATGCCACGTCCCGCTATCAACGCTATGGCCTGGCTGGTGCAGCAGCCCAGGATTACCTGGCAGCCACCCTGCCCCGTTTGCCCGCAGCCGGAGAGTCCGTGGCATCAGGCGATGACCTCGTACTCAACCTGGGGGGTACTGCGCCGCGCTACGAAATATGGTCTCCCGCAGGTGATTCCGCCCTGGTGCGCGGCCTCGGGAGCCTGGGCGCGGGATCAGCCGCCGACTGGAGGGCCCTGGACGTTCAGGCCGGCATTTTTCTCGTCGAGATCGCGGATGTCGGGGAGTACACGCCCGAGGAAACCAGCATGGACCTGGCCGGGTTCGTCAGTTTCGACAAGGGCTGCTATACCGGGCAGGAAATCGTGGCCCGCATGCACTACCGCGGCAAGGCCGGCAAACGCCTGTACCTGGTGACATTCCCGGGGGGCATGCAGGTATTGGACACGGCCCTCAAAGATATCTCAGGTAAAACTTTAGGTAATGTTTCCAATATATTGTATTTGAATGATATTTCATTCGGCAATGTAGTCCTGAAAACAGATACTGATCTTGCGCAACCCCTTTATATGACTACAGACAAGGGACAGGTGGCAGTCACGGTTTCACCCATCGTGCGCGCCTGATATTTCCGGCTTTACAGAGGTTTATATCAACCGTCCGTACACAATTGTGAAACGGTTACAAAATTGATCTGCGTTTACGTGGAAGACGTGAATTTGCTGCTATATTCCGAAAATTCCCCAGTGCAGGCAATCGACGGCGCAACGCATGGAATACCGAGTTTAGCGGATCCTAGAATGGACCCACAGCCGAGATAACCGGATTCACTGTCGCCACCATAGGCACCGATTCTGACCCCGTAAATAACACCGCGGCAACACTTAGCGGCAGCCTGAGGAAAATCTTCACCGGATCCGGAAGTAACCATGGCTTTGCCACCGGTTTTTCATTGCATAACAACATTGCTGGTGGCGAGATGAACGGGGTCGGCTTACTGTGTACGAGGACTTTGCTGTAGCTGGGACCTTGATTGGCAATACTGGAATAAAAAAAGCAGGCTCAAGCCTGCTTTTTATTTAGAGGTAATATTGGTCGGAGTGGCCGGATTTGAACCGACGACCACTTGACCCCCAGTCAAGTGCGCTACCAGGCTGCGCTACACTCCGATGCGATGCGAATGATATCAGGTTCGGGGGATTGGATGAATTAGGAGAGGTCTCTCAGGGCCTCTTCCACATCACTGATCAGGTCTTTGACCACCTGCTTGTTGACGGCAGGTTTATCTTCGGGGAGATCTGTGCCCGCCATGCGCTGCCTTGCCCCGCCGATGGTGAAGCCCTGTTCGTAAAGCAGTTCACGGATCTGGCGGATGAGCATGACGTCCTGGCGCTGGTAGTACCTGCGGTTGCCACGCCGCTTGACCGGCTTCAGCTGGGTGAATTCCTGTTCCCAGTAGCGCAACACGTGCGGTTTGACACCGCAGAGCTCGCTGACCTCACCGATCGTGAAATAGCGCTTTGCAGGAATCGGCGGCAGCACGGGCCTGGCGTCGCTTTTCGGTTGCATGAATCTGGCTGGCGGAATTGGCGACGGAGCCGTCGGTCTCAGACCGGCTCGCCCTCGATCTGGGTCTTGAGTTTCTGGCTGGCATGAAAGGTCACCACACGACGGGCCGAAATCGGGATTTCCTCGCCGGTCTTCGGGTTGCGACCCGGTCGCTGCGGCTTGTCACGCAACTGAAAATTGCCGAAACCGGACAGCTTCACGCTCTCACCACGCTCGAGCGCACCCCGGATTTCGTCGAAAAATGTCTCGACCATATCCTTGGCCTCGCGCTTGTTCAGTCCCACATGCTCGAACAGCATCTCGGCGAGGTCCGCCTTGGTCAGCGTGAGCTGATCGTCTTCCAGCTCGCCATGCTCGCCAAGCACCGGCTGATCATAGTGATCAGGCAGCGCCTGGGGGGAAATCAGGGATGAACTGACAACACTCATCGGGACGAAATCAGGAGATGGATCAACAAGCCGCTTAGCGCAGGCGGGCACCGAGTTGACGGCCGACATGATCGACCAGCAACTGGATCAGATCCCCCACCTCGGCATCGTTCAGGGTGCGCTGAGTATCTTGCAACCATAGCCGGATGGCAAGGCTTTTTTCCTTATTTTCCAATCCCTTACCGCGATATTCGTCGAAAATACTGACGTTGCGTAGCAAGGCTCCGGACGGACTGCTCGCAGCCGCCTGCGCCAGCGCATCGAGCAATGCGCCAGCCGGCGTCGCCTCATCGACGACCAACGCCAGGTCGCGCACCACCGGCGGGAACCGGGACACTTCGGCGAACACCGGCACCGGCCTGGAGAGCAGCGCATCTAGTCCGATTTCAAACAATACCGGAGCCTGCGCGAGGTCGAGTTGCTGTTGCAGCGCCGGATGCAAGGCGCCGATCCAGCCGATCGCTTGCCCGTCAAGCAATACGCGGGCGCTGCGCCCTGGGTGCAGCGCTTCATGAGGTGCGCGCTCAAAGCGCAGGTCGGCGGCACCGAACAGGGTCTGAAGATCTGCCTTGACGTCGAAAAAATCTACCGGACGTGTAGGCTGCCCCCACTGCTCCTCGAGCGCCGGCCCGTAGGCGAGCGCGGCGAGCATGCGCGGCTGGCTGATCGCCGGAACCGAAAGCTCACCGGCGCGCACCGACGGATCCCGATGAAACACCCTGCCGAGCTCGAAGAGCCGCACACGTGCCGCCTTGCGATTCAGGTTTGAGCGCAGATTTTCGACCATGCCTCCCCAGAGCGTGGTGCGCATCACGTCCATCTGCGCGGCGATCGGATTCAACAGTCGGATCGGGTCGGCGCGACCGAGTTTGTGATCGAGTTCGGATCCGACAAAGCTGTAGTTCACGACCTCCTGGTAGTCGCGCGCTGCGATCGCCTGCTTGATCGACAAGCTACTGCGCCGGCCTTC
>JALRBG010000279.1 GCA_023257855.1 Pseudomonadales bacterium
GTCTATGCGCTTGTACTCGGTCTGCTCGGTGCGCATGAACTTGCGCCGGGCGGGCGTGTTGAAGAAGAGGTCGCGCACTTCCACGTTGGTGCCCGGCGGATGCGCTGCCGGGCTGACCGAGGCGGCCATGTCGCGCCCCTCGGTTTCCACCTTCCAGGCCTCGGGAGCGTCGGTAGTGCGCGAGATCATTACCAGCCGCGACACTGACGCGATGCTGGCCAGGGCCTCGCCGCGAAAACCCAGCGAGGCGACATGCTCGAGGTCGTCCAGTTCGCTGATCTTGCTGGTGGCGTGGCGGTTGAGCGCCAGGGGCAGGTCGTCCTTTTCCACGCCGCTGCCGTCGTCGCGCACGCGGATGAGCTTGATGCCGCCTTTTTCCAGTTCGATGTCGATGCGCCTGGCGCCCGCATCGAGGCTGTTCTCAAGCAGTTCTTTCACCACGGAGGCAGGACGTTCGACCACTTCACCGGCGGCGATCTGGTTGCTCAGGCGCTGGCTGAGAAGATGTATGCGGGCGCTTTTGAGAGGGCTGCTGCTGGCAGGCATGTAATACGGGTTCGGGTTGTTCCCCTTTTATGAAGAGGGGATTTTGATGATCTGTCCTACCCGAATGGTATCACTATTTAGTGCGTTGGTTTCGCGGATGCGGTCCAGCGGGATGCGGTAGCTCTCGGCGATTTCAGAGAGGGTTTCGCCGCGAGCGATAGTGTGCTCGACAAAGGTGATATCGATCGGACTGAAGCCATTGGGAATGGTCAGTTCCTGCCCGATGCGAATGGTATTGGATTTCAGGTTGTTGGCGGCTTTCAGGTCAGCCGTTGATACACCGAAGCGGTCGGCGATTTCCGACAGCGAGTCGCCGCGGCGAACCTCGTAGCTGGACACCCGCGGTGCCGGCGCGCTGCCGCCGTTCTCCTTATGCCAGGCCACCCAGGTGCCGCGCGGGGGCGCATTGTAGAACCAGTTCGTGATGCCGTTGACGACGGCGCCGGCGAAGCGCTGCTGCCAGACCGGGGACGCCAGGTTTTTGGCATCAATGGGATTGGTGATGTAGCCGGATTCCACCAGCAGGGACGGGATATCGGCGCTGCGCAGCACGACGAAATTGGCCTGCTCGACGCTGGTGCGGCGCAGGTGGGTGGTGCCATCCAGGGCGGCGATGATGCTGTTGCCGGCTTCCAGGCTGGAGGCGATGCTGGCGGTCATGCTCAGATCAAGCAGTACGCTGCGCAGCATCTCGTCCTTGTCGTCCAGGCGCACCTTGCCGACCCCGCCTATCAGGTCGGCGGCGTTTTCCTTTTCCGCCAGCAGGCGGGCCTGTTCACTGGTGGCGCCGCGCTGGGAAAGGGCATAGATCGTGGTGCCGCGGGCCGAGCTGTTCTTGAAGGAGTCGGCATGGATGGCAAGGAAAAAGTCGGCGTTGTTGTCGTGGGCGATGCGCGTGCGCTCGGTCAGGTACATGCCGTAGTCGCCTTTTCTGACCATCACTGCACGGTAACCGGGTGTGGCATTGACGCGTTTCTCGATCTCCTTCGCGATGGCCAGCGTGACTTTCTTCTCCTGCAATTTGCCGACCCCGATGGCGCCCGGGGCCTCGCCGCCGTGGCCGGCGGAAATGGCGATGACGATCTCGCGCCTGCTGTCGGCAAGGTCATCGGTGGAGCGCCTGGCAACCGGCTCGCGGGATGACGTTTCCTGGTCGTAGAAATCGATCACCAGGCGGGCGCCGTACTGGTCATTGGGTTCGAGCAGGAAGCTGCGGGGCTGCGTCTTGCTGCGCAGGTCGAAGACGACGCGATAGTCGTGCTCATTGCGCGTTGCGCTGCGGATATTGCTGATGGGTGTTTCGGCGAGATCGAGCGCGCTGAAATCGGCGGTCAGGTCGGCATCGGCAATGTCGACCACGATGCGGTCCGGATTTTCCAGGCTGAAGACCTGGTGGCTGACGCTTTCGCTGAGGTCGAAGACCAGGCGGGTGTAATCGGGAGCGCGGTAAGAGCGGACGTTTTCAACAACCGCGGCCTGGGTGGCGCTTATCGCGACCCAGCAACAGACAGCTATGAATCCGCGTGCGAAATGCCTCATAAGGCTTCTTTGTCTGCATCAAAACCCGCAAAAACCATAATTTACAGGTATTTACGGCTAATTTCTACAAAAAATATGAGGTTTTGGGAGGGGCTGGAGGGGTCAGGCGCCGGCTAGGGCGTTGGCGATATCCCGCCCGCGGGAGGTGTGTGCCGCGAAGGTCGCAGTGCGGCCGGGATCCCGGATGTCGAGATTGATTGAGAGGTCGGCCGGCGGCAGCACGCCGAAGGCCTTTTCCGGCCACTCGACCAGCACGAGCGCGTCCTGGTCGAGATAGTCCCACAGGCCGATGAACTCGAGTTCTTCCGGGTCTTCGAGCCGGTACAGGTCAAAGTGGTAAATGCGCTTGTCACCAAGTTCGTAAGGTTCAACGAGCGTGAAGGTAGGGCTCTTCACGGCGCCGGTATGGCCCAGCGCCCGGATGATGCCGCGGCTCAGTGTGGTCTTGCCGGTACCGAGATTGCCGCTGAGGGTGATGAGACCGCGGCCCTGGCAGGCTTTGGCCAGCTTGCTGCCGAAAGCAACGGTGGCCTCTTCATCGGCAAGGAACAATGAATCTGCCATGGGGGCTATGGGTTGACCAGCTGGTGGATGTGATCAAGCAGGTCAGTGGCGAGCATGCCGCGTTCGCCGTGTTCGGCTGCCACCTTATCGGCGGCGCGGCCATGAATGCAGACACCGAGCCGTGCACTGTCCGCTGCGGTAAAGCCCTGGGCCAGCAGGCCGCCGAGCACGCCGCTGAGTACATCACCCATGCCGCCGCTGGCCATGCCGGGATTGCCGTGGGCGCACTGGTCGATCTGTACGCGCGCACCCTGGCGATAACAGACCAGGGTACCGGCGCCCTTGAGAATGCTGACGCCGCCGTATGCCGCCTGCAGTTTTTCGGCAGCGGCGACACGATCCTGCTGCACGTCGCTGGAACTGATGTCGAGCAGTCGCGCGGCTTCACCCGGATGCGGGGTGATGATGAGTTCTTTCACGTGACCGACTTCGTTCAGGCCAAGACCCTGGCTGAGGAAATTCAGGGCATCGGCATCCAGTACCAGGGGGTCGGGATGCGTGGCCAGATGGGCCAGGGTCAGTTTCAGGCACAGGCGCGACCAGTCGCTCTGGCCGAGGCCGGGGCCCAGGACGATGACCGAGGCAGCCGGCAGCAGGGCAGCCAGGTCCTCGTTCGCCTCCACCGCCTTCACCATAAGCTCGGGGCACCGTGCGAGGAATGCCGCACAGTGGAATGGATGCGTGGCCACCGACACCAGACCGGCACCGCTGCGCGCCGCACTCATGCCCGCCATCAGGGCGGCACCGCCGAAGCCCTTGTCGCCGCCAATGACCAGGACATGGCCAAAGTCGCCCTTATGGGCGTCACGCTGACGTTTCGCCAGCTGGTGCTTGAGCGCTTCGTAATCGATTTTGCGTGGGATGGCAGTCATGTTCGTCACGTGTTATTTCCGGCACAGGTTGCCGGGCAGTGAAATTATAGAGGGACGTGACGTTAACGTCTTGTGTTGAAACAAATAAGGCCCGTGTTCAACGGGCCTTATCGGTGTCCTGGTGGTCCAGGTTTTTCATGGAGGTCTTCCGCCGGGTAGGCAGAAGCCTGGAATTTTTTTGGTGGTGACCGTTAGTTGGCGTGACGCTTGCCCAGGGTGATGTGCCTGGGTCCTGAAGTGGCGACCTGACCGCTGACACCGAGAGGAATCTGCTGGATTTTGCCACCTGAGGCAAGGAATGCGGCGACCTGGTCATCGATTTTGCCGCGGGTAAAGTCTTCATTCTGTTCTTTGACGGGTTTGGATTTTACGCTCTTTGCACTAGCCATATTGATCCTTATTTCTTTATCAAGATGTTGTTGTGTTCGAAGATGCCGATGATGGATACCGGCATGGTCGTTGCCCTGTTTCGGACAATCAGTCGCTTTCTTCCCCTAAGAAACTGCAGCGCGGCTTGCCATTATAGT
>JALRBG010000069.1 GCA_023257855.1 Pseudomonadales bacterium
GCAAATGCCTGGAAACACCGACAGAAAGTCCTGATAGTAGTATCAAGGACCAGGTCAGGGCAACGGCGTATGCTGTTCGCGAACGGGGTGATGTTGTCTGGGTCTACATGGGCAACGCTGATACGCTGCCTGACCTGCCAAAATTCGAAGCCAACCTGTTGCCTGAGGGCAAGCGCTGGATCCGGGCCGGATTGCGCGAGTGCAACTGGCTGCAGGCGCTTGAGGGTGATATCGATACGGTGCACCTGTCTTTCCTGCATCTCGGCGCCCTTGATGAAAAGCATTTCCCCCCGGGAAGTCCCGCCTATTATTTCCAGAAAGACAGGGCGCCACATTTCGAGGTGGAGGAAACCACTTACGGCACCATGTACGGCGCCTACCGCCCGGGTGAAGCCGGCGAGTATTACTGGCGCATCGCCCATTTCCTCATGCCGTTCTGGACCATGCCGCCAGGAGGACCCTTGCAGAAAAACATCATTGCCAGGGCCTGGGTGCCAGTGGATGACGAGAACACCATGTTCTGGCATATATCCGCGCCCATTCCGGATCGCCCCCCCATCGCCCTGGCCGACAAGCAGGGCAAGGGTTTGATCGGCGTGCATTTCAAGCTGGACGAAGGTCAGTACCACACCAGCGACTGGCTGGGCAGGTACCGCTACCGGGACAATGCCCAAAACGATTACGGTATCGATCGCATGGTCCAGCAGGATGGCAGCTACACGGGAATCGACGGTGTACACATGCAGGATCAGGCCATTACGGAAAGCATGGGCCGCATCGTTGACAGGACACAGGAGCACCTGGGTGCCAGTGACAAGATGATCATCATGACCCGGCGCCGCTTGCTGAAATCCCTGCAAGCCTTCAGGGAGCAAAACGCAGTCCCGGATGGAGTCGCCAATCCGGATATCTACTTCGGGCCTCGTGCTGGTGAAATGATGTTGCAGCAGGAAGCCGACTGGCTGGAAAGCTATCAGCAGATTTGCCGGGATTGTGTGGGGCTCGAAACAGAGCAGGGAAGCAAATAGGTCTTCTTTCGAACTATTGTTACTGGTGCACCTGAGCCAAGTAAGTATTTAAGAAATTCAACATGAAAGAAAAACTCCAGGAATACGCCCTCATCGCCGAGATCATATCCGCCATTGCCGTGGTGGCTGGCCTGGTATTCGTCGGCCTGGAGATACGTCAGAGTACAGCGCAGGCGGAAATGAATACACGCGCCATCGAGACGGCAGCCTACCAGGACCTGATCGGTCAGATCATCGATATCAACAGGGATGTCATGGCTGATCCTGTGCTGATGGATCTGATCCTGCGTGGGCAGGCTGGTGAAATCGAACCAATGGGTGAACGGGATAGCCGGAATGATGCCGGCCGATATTTCAGATATGTCGTCAGCGTGATGCGCCATGCTGATTTGGCCTGCTTCCAGTACCAGCAGGGGGTGATCAGTGATGCAAGGCTGGCGTCGGCCATGGCGATTTTCCTGGACCAGGTGGTGCGGACGAATCCGGATTTCTCAGTCTTCGGTGCGGGATCTCCCGGTCTTGGGGAATGCGTGGACATCGCCCAGCGCATCCTGGAGCCGGATTAACAAAGCCTCTAAAACCCCACTGTTTCCATGGTCTAATTTCCTGATTTCATAGGACAATCGCGCTGTTTCCCCAATTGATTTCGGGTAAAATGCGCTTACTTATTCATTTCAAGCCCATATATATCCGGAATTTCCATGAGCGACCAGAACACAGCAAGCAGCAACATCGAATCCATCATCAAGGACCAGATTGCCAACAATCCCATCATCATCTACATGAAGGGCAACCCCAACGCGCCCCAGTGCGGCTTCTCCGCCCAGTCGGTGCAGATCCTGATGGCCTGCGGCCAGAAGTTCGCCTACGTAGACATCCTGTCCAACCCGGAAATCCGCGCCAACCTGCCGAAGGTGTCCGACTGGCCAACCTTTCCGCAGCTGTTCGTCGACGGCGAGCTCGTTGGCGGCTGCGACATCATGACCGACATGTACCAGAGCGGGGAACTGAAGACCCTGCTGGATGCCTCCGCGGCGAAGCGCGAGGAAGCGGCAGGTGAGGCCAGTGCCTGATTACAGGAATTCGTGAGAAAAGCCGGCTAGCTCCGGCTTTTTTTATGCCTGTTTGATTTAGCGCAAGCAGAATACAAATAGTATTGATAATGATTCTCATTTAGATTAGATTACGCTCCAGATAGTCATCCCGCTAACAGTTTGGAGCAGTATTTAGCATGAAAACCCGCGCATTCTGTCGCCTGGCAGTGGCCGTTGCGGCCGCCGGGGCCACTCTGGCCCAGGCCCAGGAAGCCAGTACCCCCTTTCTGGAAGAGATTCTCATCACCGGCGGCACCGAGCGCATCCAGCGCCTGCCCGGTTCAGCCCACTTCATTGACAGTGACGCCCTGGCCCGGTTTGCCTATTCGGACGTGCAGCGCATCGCCCGGGAAATTCCCGGTGTCTCGATTCAGGTGGAGGATGGCTATGGACTGCGTCCCAACATCAGCATTCGTGGTGTAACCAGCGAGCGTTCTAGCCGCATAACGCTGCTCGAGGACAATGTACTGATTGCACCTGCCCCTTATGCCGCTTCAAGCGCCTATTACTTTCCGACCGCCGGCCGCATGGCGGGCTTTGAAGTAGTGAAGGGTCCGTCAGCCATCACCCAGGGTCCGTACACAATTGGTGGGGCGCTGAACATGATCTCCACCCCGATTCCCCAAAGCGTGCAGGGCAACCTGCTGATGGAAGGTGGCGAGGATGCCACGTACCGTGTCCATGCCACCTACGGTGGATTCAATACTGATGGCCTCGGTTTCCTGCTGGAAACACACCAGTGGCAGTCCGACGGGTTCCAGTCCATCGATCGTGGCGGCAACGACACCGGCCTGGATGTGGCGGACTACACCGCCAAGCTGGCCTGGGCACCGGCGGATTCACGGCACAGGGTTGAGCTTAAGCTGCAGTACGTCGAGCAGGACTCCAACCAGAGCTACCTCGGCCTGACAGACGCCGACTTTGCCGCTGATCCCTGGCGTCGCTACGGGGTTTCAACCCTGGACAATATCCATACCGAACACGAACAGGCCATCCTGCGTTACGAGTTCGCCCCCTCCGACAACCTGACGTTGAAGGCGACAGCCTACAACAACGAGCACGCGCGTAACTGGTACAAAACAGAAGGCATCGATCTCGACGGCAGTTCGACTGCGGATAGCCTCAGCCGAACCGGTTGGACAGACATTATCGGGGACATCAATGCCGGGCAGGGCAGGGGTGGCTACAGTGTCGACCAGCTGCAGGCCATTCTCGATGGCACACTGGACACGCCCGCAGGCAGTATCGACGTGCGTTCCAACAATCGCGAATATTATTCGCGCGGCGTGCAATTCGGGCTGAACTGGACCGGCACCACAGGTGCCATGTCTCACACCCTGCAGGCGGGCGTGCGTATTCACCGCGACCAGGAAGACCGGCTGCAATACGACGCGTCATACCAGCAGTTGGATGGGCGAATGGTCCTGAATGACATCGGCGTACTTGGCGCCGCGGGCAACCGGGTGGTCGAAGCAGAGGCAGTGGCCATTCATGTCTACGACCAAATCGAATTCGGTAACTGGATACTGACCCCCGGACTGCGCTATGAAGACATCCAGCTCGATCGCATGGATTACGCCGGCGGCGCCAACCGCGTGCTCAGCGGTTCGCGCGACAACGACGTGCAGGTGTGGCTGCCAGGTATGGGCGTAAGCTATTTGCTTGATGAGAACTGGACGCTGCTGGCCGGTGTGCACAAGGGCTTTACGGCACCGGGTGTGTCGCCAGGTGTTAACGAAGAGGAGGCTATCAACTATGAATTCGGTTTCCGCTTCAACAGTGACAAGCTGCGTGCTGAGGCCATTGCTTTCCTCAGTGATTATGAAAACCTGCTCGGCGTGTGCACGGCCTCGTCCGGTACCGGCTGCGATATCGGTGACGCCTTCAATGGCGATGCCGCCACGGTGAAGGGGCTGGAACTGCTGGTTAGCACCGACCTGGCCGCAGCGACCAGCTATTCCGTGCCGTTCATGCTGACCTACACCTGGATTGATGGTGAATTCGATACCGATATCGCCGACACCGAGTTCTTTGGTGATGTGAGCAAGGGCGATCCGATTCCCTATATCCCGGAACACCAGTACCGCGCCTCCATCGGGTACGAAACCATGGCATGGGGTGTCAACCTAAGTGCCAATTACGTGGATGAAGTCTGTGTGCGGGCCGCCTGCGGCGCCTACCAGCAGACCGATGACACCTTCACCGTGGATCTGTCCGCCAACTACCAGGTGAACGACATGCTCAACCTGTACGGCAGGGTGGAAAACCTCACCGACGAGGCGGACATTCTCGGTCGCCATCCCTATGGTGCGCGCCCCAACAAGGCGCGCACGGCAACTGTTGGGGTGCGTTATCGCTTCTGACCCCTTTGATTCGGCCTACATTTCTTTGAGACCTGAAGGCGGATTCCTTACAATCCGCCTTTCTTTTGCCTGAAGTTTTCCCATGAGCGATAACCTGCGCGGCGTCTGGTACATGGCGCTGGCCACTTTCCTGTTCGCGCTGATGACGGTTTTCGTCAAGCTGGTGCCGGAGATCCCCGCGTTGGAAATCATCTTTTTCCGCGCCATCATTTCCGTGACGCTGTGCTACTGGGGCCTGAAAAGGGCACGGGTACCCATTTTCGGCAACAACAAGCCCATGCTCATCCTGCGCGGCATCGCCGGGGTGCTGGCCCTGACGCTCAATTTCTACCTCATCCACGAAATCCCCCTGGCCACGGCCTCGACCCTGACCTACCTGGCGCCGATTTCCACCACCCTGATCGGCATCTGGTTCGTGAAAGAGAAGGTGAGCCCGCTGCAGTTCCTGTTCTTTGCCGTCAGCTTTGCCGGCACGCTGGTCATCCAGGGCTTCGATGCGCGCGTGTCCCTGTTTCATCTCGGCGTCGGCATCGTCACCTCGCTCTTCATGGGCATCGCCTACAACTGTGTGCGCAAGCTCTCCACCAGCGAGCATCCGCTTGTCATCATCTTCTACTTTCCCTTTGTCTGCCTGCCGGTGACCGGCATCTGGTGCCTGCTGTTTTGGGTGCAGCCGCAGGGATGGGCGTGGTTTCACCTGCTGATGGTGGGCATCAGTAGCCAGGTGGCGCAGTACTACATGACGCGCGCCTACCAGCTCGCCGAGATATCCACGGTATCCATCGTCAACTACACCGGCATCATCTATGCCATTGTCCTTGGCTTCATCCTGTTCGGGGAGGGTTTCAACCTGCTGACCTACGCCGGCATGGCGCTGGTGCTGGCGGGCGTGGGTCTCAATGTGATCTTCAAGCAGCGGCAGAAAGCGCCCCCATTACCCGATGGCAATTGACCCCACCCGGCGGTAGACTGCCGCGATAAAACCAGAAAGGTTTACAGGGGGTCACATGAACCGCATCACGCTCGCCGCCGCGCTTTTGTTTACGACGCTATCTTCGGTGGTGTTTGCCCACCACAGCACCATCGCCATCTACGATGCCTCGAAACGCATCGAAGTGACCGGCAAGGTCACGGCCATCTCCTGGCGTAATCCCCATGGCCGCATCACCCTGGAGGTCGCCGATGAAAACGGTAACCTCACCGAATGGGAAGCCGAGGTGGCCTCCAACACCGTGTTGCGCAACCGCAAGGTGCGCGATGATGTCATCGCTGTCGGTGACACGGTCACCATGGCGGGCCAGCCGTCGCGCCGCGGGTTGCCGATCATGCTCGGTACCAATATGCTGCTGCCCGGCGGCTACGAATTCGATTTCGGTTCCGGCAACGCGTATTTTCCCGCCGGCAAGAATGGCAACATCGTGGGCTATGACATCCCCGACGTCGATGCGTCCGCCGCCATCGCCGCCGCCGACGGCATCTTCCGCGTGTGGAGCACCATCATGGGTGACCCGGCTGCCTTCCCGATGTTCAAGGGCGGTTACCCGCTGACCGAAGAAGGCCAGCGCGCGTTGTCTGCCTGGGATCCCAACAACAACAGCCTCCTGCAGTGCGGCAACAAGGGCCAGCCGCTGATCATGATCACGCCGAGTCCGATGGATTTTACCCGCCAGGGTGACGACATCCTGATGCGGCTGGAAGAGTACGATGCGCGCCGCCTGATCCACATGGACCCGAACGCGCAAGCGCCTGCCGAGCACACCATGTTCGGTTTTTCCAAGGGGCATTTCGATGGGAGCGTACTGGTGGTGGAAACCGACCATATCGCCGCCGGTTATTTCGACCCCGCGGGCGTGCGTCAGAGCGACCAGATCCGCACCGTGGAACGCTTCATGCCCAACGCCGACTACAGTCGCCTGGATTACGAGATCACGGTTACCGACCCGGTGAATTTCAGCGAACCGTTTACGCTCTCGCGCTATTTCGTCTGGTACCCGGAGATGTCAGTGCATCCCTACGAGTGCCTGGAACGCTACTGATTGCCGAATAGCATCCGGTTGTCAGGCATTCACTGCAGTGTAGAGAATGCCTAAGCCGGCGACGATGAATATGCTGATGCCGTAACCGACCATCACGAACCAGCCCTTGAAAAAGGTCTTGGCCCAACTGTCGCCGTATACCTTCATCATCGCCATGAAGATATAGATGGTGATGTACCAGCCGGCGATCACCCTGAACCAGTCCATTACGTCGAACAAGATTCCGTAACGCTGCCCGATAATCGACGACAGCGACATGGTGATGCTGATCAGGAAGAAAAAGGCATGGGTGTGGAAAAGAAAGATAACGTGTTCGACATAGTAGCGACCGGAAAACGCATACACCACGTGCATGAACAGTGCGACCAGCGGGATGCCCAGGATCATCATCAGTGGCACCATGTCCACGACTTCCTGCCATAACCGTTCCGGGTCGTTCTGGAATTTCAGGCAGGTATCCCGGATCACGATGGTAAACAGCGATGTGGGCAAGTCACCAATGGAGCACATCTCGCCGTCTGTCTCGATAAAAGCCTCGGGATCCTCTTCTCGCGCCGCCGCCAGTTCCCGGGCGATTTCCTCCCGGACCTGGCGCGCGAACTCTGCACCCTCAGTGCCGATATCCGATTCCTGCATCACATCAGACAACGTGACGATATTTGTATCCTCGGACTCATCCGATAAACCGTCCCCGAGATTGCCGCCCAGGGTACCGTTGCCGGACGGAATGAGGAAAAACAGTACGCTCAGGATCAGGTACAGACGAAACGGCGGCAGGTAATACATGCGCCGCCCGCGCAGGTATTCCAGGGTCAGCCTGCCGGGAATCAGCGCCAAGGGGAGCAGCGAGCGCCAGAGGCGTGAATCCATGTTGAACAGGCCGTCGGCGAGTTCCTCCAGGAGCTCGCGAAAGGTGAGCACATGGGTGTCGCCTTTCTGGCCGCAGACAGGGCAGTAGTTTTCACCGGCCAGCTCGGTCGAGCAGTTTTTGCACGTTAACCTGGCGGGTGGCTGGTAGTGTTCTTCCATGGCGTACGTTTTTTTGCAGTGACGGTACTATTCTCAGTGCAAACCGCTTTCAGTGAAAGCCCTGGTTGCCGGTAGGGGCAGTTAAATACGGTAAGCGCTTTACAGAAAGGAAAGCGAGTTCCTACAATTGGAGACGTGTGGCCCTGCGAATGCGATCCCGGTTACGGGGCCGCCATAAAAGCCCGGGACGGGCAGTAACCCAACAGGAAATCATTATGAAAAAACTGATCGTACTGCTTGTCGCCATGTGCTGTGTTGCACCCGCCATGGCCCAGAATTACCTCTCTGCCGGGGACCTGGCGACCATGGGCGAGGAACTGGCGGACAACGTGGGGCCAAACAATGCGGCGATACTGGACCGTGTCTTCGAGGACGGGCGGCATTACGGCGCCATGGTGCACCGGGAAACGGGGCCCGGCTTCTCCGAGTCCCATGACGAGTGGGCGGATATCTATTTCGTGACCGACGGCAGGGCTCCGCTGGTCACCGGCGGCACCATCACGAATCCGCGCATGGATTCACCCGGTGAAATCCGCGGCACCGGCATCACCGGCGGCACCAGTCGGCAACTGAGCAAGGGCGATATCGTGCATATTCCCGCCACCGTTCCCCATTACGTGATCGTGCGGGAAGGCGAGGACATCACCTACTTTATCGTCAAGGCGCAGTAGCAATCAGGGCAAATCGAACAGAGCCTGCAGTTGCTTGCGGGCCTGGGCGGTGTCCTGGTCCGAGAGCCAGCCGACATCCGGTATCAGGAAGATGGCAACGATCAGGTAGATCTGCAGGTAGTATCCGGGGAATTCAAACACCTGAAACAGTGTCGACAGA
>JALRBG010000260.1 GCA_023257855.1 Pseudomonadales bacterium
TAGACGTCAATCTGAAGGGTGCCGTTTATTTGATTCAGGCCTGCATGCCTTACCTGCTGCAAAATCCCCGCGAGGCGCACATCGTCATCACCAGCTCCATCAGCGGACTGCGGGTGTACCAGCCCAGTCGCGGCCAGGGGATGTACAACACAACCAAGTACGGCCTGGTGGGCCTGGGTGAAGCCCTGTCCCTGGATCTCGAACCGAAAGGGGTTGGCGTATCCATCCTGTGCCCCGGCGTCGTCAACACCAACATTTCCCACTCCGGTAGGAACCGCCCGAAAAAATACGGCGGCGTGCTGGAAACCAACGACGACCATGAGCTGGCCAAGGCGGCCGGTTACGGTACCGATCCCAGGCAGTTTGGCGAGTGGGTGATCAGGGCGATCGAGGAAAAACGCCTGTACGTGATTACCCACCCGGGTGACAGGAAGCTGGTCGAGACACGCCACCAGCGCATCCTGGATGCTTTCGACGCCAGCGACAATCTCACCGGCAACTGATACCTTTTCCTAACTCAGCTTTTCCAGCGCATTCAGCACCAGCTGCTCTGGACTGCCATCATGGTGGAACCCGGCGGCTTCGGCCAGCGGGCAGACCAGCGGCGGATAACTGCCGAAATTCTCTTCAACCCAGGGGTCCGGTGCATACTCGATCAGTTCATCGGCTTCCAGGTCGGGAAACAGCTCGTCGATCTCACTGACCAGTTCCGCGATGCTGATGTGCATGGCGGGGAGCGTCCACACCTGGCGCTCGGCGTGATCCATGGTTGCCGCCAGTACCAGGTTTTCAACGCAGCACCTGACCGACATGAGCCAGCTCTTGGCACCGGCGGAAACGGGGCAGGTGAACTTATTACCACTGCTCAGGCTGCGGATCAGGTCGCTGAAGAAAATGGAAACTGCACCGTTGGGTTCGGGCGGCCGCGCAACGATGCCGGGGATGCGCACGGAGCAACCCCTGATCCATTGCCGGCGCGTGTAATCCGCCACCAGTGTTTCCCCGATGACCTTTTCGGCGCCATAGCTGAGATTGGGAGTTGGCAGGGTGTCATCGCCAACTTCCGGCACGCGTGGCCTGCCATACACGGCAATGGAGCTGGCAAAGACCACGGCGGGCACATTGGACTGCTCCTTCAGCCGGTCAAGCAGGGCAATGGTGCCGTGGATATTCACGTCCATGCCAAGGGCATGATTGGACTCGGACAGCCCGCTGGGCACACTGGCCAGGTGAAAGACGATGTCTGCCGGCTCGATGAGTGCCGCGTCGAGCACCTCGCTGTCGGCGAAGCTGCCCACTACCTTGTTGAGGCGTTCATCGTCGGCCATCCTGTCGAGGGACAGGTCGATGACCGTCAGCCGCGTCGGCGGCAGGCGGGAGTTGTCGGCAAGCAGTGCCCGGGTCAGGTGGGTGCCAATGAAACCGTTGGCGCCGGTAACGACGATATGCATGATGTAAATCCAGGGATCAGGTGGCGGGGTTGATGACCGTTCTGAAGCCGATATGGGACGTGCCAAGACCTTTGCTCTGCGCCTGCCGGGCTTCGGGACGATAGCGCATGCAGTAATTGGGCGCACACAGATAGGAGCCGCCCTTGATCACGGCAACGGGCTCACCGGGCTGGTTCGGATCATAGCCTTCCGGGAACTGCTGCGGATCGGGAAAGGCGTGGGTGGCGTAGTAGGTGGTCTGTGTCCATTCCCAGACATTGCCGATAAGGTCATAGATGCCAAGTGCGTTGGCGTCATAACAACCCACCGGGGCGGTGCCGGTGTAGCCATCGACCGGGTCATGCTGGAACGGGAACAGGCCCTGCCAGGTGTTCGAGGTGTAGTTGCCGTCGGCATCCCGGTACAGGCTGGTTTGCGCGGCCAGTTCGAACTGGGCCTCTGTTGGCAGTGACTGGCCTTTCCAATCGGCGTACGCCAAGGCGTCCTCGAAGGCGATATGCACCACCGGGTGATGCTGTCGATCGTCGATGTCGGAACCCGGACCTTCGGGCTGTTGCCAGTTGGCTTCGTTCATGAAGTACCACCAGCTGGCGAAGGGATTGACCGGGGCTTCGCTAACATGGGGCGCGAACACGGCGGAGCCGGGAATATGTTCTCCCGTGGTGGGGTCCTCGATGCCGCGCTCGGCCAGCGTGACGTAACCGGTGGCGGCGATGAACTCGCCGAATTCCGCATTGGTGACCTCGGCCGTCGACATCCAGAAACCTGCCACCGTTTCCTCGTGCGCCGGGCCTTCCTCGAAGTAGGTGCCCTCGGCGCCCATGGTGAACGTGGCGCCGGGTACCCAGGCCATGCCCGGGTAGGGGGAATCGGTGGCGGGAAGTTCGCCGCAGGCACGGACGGTGACATCGAGACTGGCGCCGGGAGTGGCTGTACCGAAACCCAGCCAGCCGATGGCGGCAGCAAAGGCAATTCCGCCCGCGGCCAGAGTGGTGACGAGTGTCTTACTCCGGGTAGACATAGATGATGCCGTTGTCGGCTTCCCATTTCTCCCAGTTGCCGATCATCTCGGCTTTTTTATCAGGCAGTTGGGCGCCAAGGTCTACCTGCTCATTGCTGTCCTGCTTCACATTGAACAGCTGCCACTGCCTTTCACCTTCCGGTAAAGCCAAGTCCCAGACTATCTTCCAGTCTCCCTGGCGCACCGCGCGGTGACCGTTCAGTTCCCAGCCGACCACTTCGTCGGCCGCATGCACCTCGCTGGTTTCTCCGGTCAGCATCGGCAGAAGCGATTTGCCCTGGATCGGCAGGATCTCGCGCCCCTGGAACTGCGTGCCGGGGTGCTGCGTGCCAGCCAGGGCTAGGAATGTCGGCATGATGTCCATTACCGTGCCAAAGCCGTCCGCCTGTGTGCCACCTTCGATTATCGCGGGAAAATGGGCAAAGGCGGGAACATGGATGCCTCCGTCAAAGGCGGTGGCCTTGTGACGGCGGAATTTGGTTTCACTGACAGTGGCCCAGTTGCGCCCGTACATGACATACGAGGTCGGGCTGCCGAGATTGTCGACACCCTGGTCATATGCCCCGGAAGTGATGAAGGTCTGATAATTGGGAGACAGGTCCAGTCGTGAGGATTCCGCGCCATTGTCTGACATGAACATAATGAAGGTATTGTCGTACTGCCCAATTTCTTTTAGGTAGTTGATAACCTGACCGACATACTTGTCCAATTCACTGACCATGGCGGCATATACCTGCATGCGCTTGGCGGCCAGTGCCTTGTCTTCATCACTTTGCTCGTTCCAGCGTGGGCTGAACAGGTCCTCAGGTGCGAGCGGCTGAGCATCGGCGGGGATGTGTCCCAATGCCTGCATGCTGGTGAAACGACGACGGTAGATTTCCTCGTAGCCGACATCATAGACGCCATCGAACCGTGCGATGGCATCGGCCGGCGCCTGAAGCGGCCAGTGTGGGGCAGTGTAGGCCAGGTAGGCGAAGAAAGGCTTGCCCTCGTTACGATCCTCTTCAATGTAGCCGATCATTTTTTGCGTGTAGTCGCGCGTGGTGTACCAATTCTCATCCACCTGTACGAGTTCATCGCCGTCACGGTAGTTGGCGTTTCGGGGGCCGCGCCAGTCCCAGGGACCAAGGTGCGCAGCGCCGTCCAGTGAAATGAAGTTCTTCTTGAAGCCGCGTGCTTGGGGACTGTTTTCAACGTCCATGCCCAAGTGCCACTTGCCGGTCATGTATGTGTTGTAGCCGGCATCCGCCATCAGCTCAGCCAGCGATGCGACACGAAAACTGAGATACCCGAGATAGTTAGGCTGGTCCATATGCTCAGGCCGGCTAGGTGCGCTCTGTACACCTACTCCCGCCATGTGGTTCGACATGCCTGACATGAGCATGGCGCGAGTAGGTCCGCAAGTAAGGCTTGAATAAAAATCTGTGAGTAACATGCCAGCTGACGCTAAAGCATCAAGGTTTGGGGTAGAAATTTCACTGCCGAAAAACCCTAAATCAGCATATCCAAGATCATCAGCGACAATTAGCAATATGTTTGGTCTTTTTTCTCCTTTGAGCTGTGATAGATCTTGATTTAAATTATTTTCATCCGTGTTTTCGACACATCCCGCCAAGAAAGAAATGCAATTTGCTAATAAAAATGATGATCCTAGCAATTTGTTCATAATCCAGCCTTTATGTTTTCTTTAAATCAGAGCTGATATTGTCTGGTTCATAACATTAAGCCTTATGACTTTATGAGATTTTCAAAGTCAGATATTAGCTTAAAAGCTCTTACTAATTGGTTTAAAAAATCTTGCTTTTCAATAACCTTCGGCGTAAATCCAGTATATAGGTTTCTGCTTAACAATCCC
>JALRBG010000359.1 GCA_023257855.1 Pseudomonadales bacterium
GCTGTCCAGGTAATAGGTGCCCTTGGAGGTGCCGCCGCGCATCAACATGCATGGAATGGCTTTCTGCATCATTTTCCCCTCATCACTGCAATGACGTCCGGCATTATCGGGGTTTGCCATGATGATTGGAACCACAAGCAAGGCGTTAAAGCTATCCATTTGATTATCTTGCGGTGCCGGCTGGTAAGCGTGGCCTGTGAACGCAGACGCGCGTCTTTGTGCGCTCGGCCTCGGCATCCCTGCCTCGGACGCCACATTCCCCGCTTACCAGCCACCACCGCTTCCAGTCTGCAGACCCAACAATACTTTCTAATCAAAGGCTTCCGGTGGGAAATCAAATTTGAGCGTGGGCGGCATGCTTCATATAATGGGCGCCTTTTCAGCAATCCCGGAAGTCATCCATGCATAAACCCGTAGCCGTCCGAAACATTCCCCGTGCCGACCAGTCCGTCATCGACGACCTGGGCAGCATGGGCGTCGCCACCGTACACGAAGCCCAGGGCCGCGTGGGGCTGATGAAGCCCTATATGCGCCCCGTCTACAGTGATGTCAGGCTGGCCGGCAGCGCCGTCACCATCCTGGCCCAGCCCGGCGACAACTGGATGGTGCATGTAGCCATCGAGCTGTGCCAGCCCGGCGACGTCATCGTCTGCGCCATCACTGCCGACAGCACCGATGGCTTTTTCGGCGACCTGCTCGCCCACTCCTGCATGGCCCGCGGCGTCAAGGCCCTGGTGATCGATGCCGGTGTGCGCGATACGAAAGACCTCAAGGAAATGGGATTTCCGGTCTGGTCCCGCGCCATCCACTCCAAGGGCACCGTCAAGGAAACCCTGGGCTCGGTAAACATTCCCGTGGTCTGTGCCGGCGCACTGGTCAATCCCGGCGACATCATCGTGGCAGACGATGACGGCATCTGCGTCGTTGAACGCGCCTCCGCCGCAGTCGTCCGCGACAAGGCGAAGGCCCGCGAGGACGCGGAAGTCGCCAAGCGTGAACGCCTGCAAAAAGGCGAACTGGGTCTCGACATCTACAACATGCGCGGCCGCCTGGAAGAAGCCGGTCTCGTATATGTCGACTCGCTGGATGACCTGAACAAATAAACCGTTTCTTTTAACTTTTACTTACCACTTTTAACTCTTTCAGGGGAAGCCAATGAAAGTATTGATGATCGGGCATGGCGCCTTTGCCCAGAAACACATGGACGGGATCGACAAGATCGATGGCGCGGAAGTCGTCTCCATCATGGGGCGCCGCGAGGACGCCACCAAAGCGGCTGCCGAGAAGCGCGGCATCAAGCACTGGAGCACCAGTCTCGATGAATGTCTCGCCCAGGACGTGGATTGCGCCATCATCACCTCCGCCACGCAGGTGCATGCCGAGCAGGCTATCAAGTGCCTGGAAGCCGGTGTCCACGTGGAAGTGGAAATTCCCATGGCTGACACCCTCACCGACGCCCGCGCCATCGATGCCGCGCAGAAAAAGTCCGGCAAGATCGCCATGGCCGGCCATACCCGCCGCTTCAATCCCTCGCACCAGTGGGTGCACAACAAGATCACCGCTGGCGACCTGAACATCCTGCAGATGGACGTGCAGACGTACTTTTTCCGTCGCACCAACATGAATGCCGCCGGCGAGCCGCGCAGCTGGGTCGACCACCTGCTGTGGCACCATGCCTGCCACACCGTGGACCTGTTCCAGTACCAGACCGGTGAAACCGTGTCCGAGTGCTTCGCACTGGAAGGCCCGCATCATCCTGAGCTCGGCATCGCCATGGACATGTCCATCGGCATGAAGGTCCCTTCCGGTGCCATCTGCACCCTGTCGTTGTCATTCAACAATGACGGCCCGCTGGGCACCTTCTTCCGCTACATCGGCGACAACGGTACTTACCTTGCCCGCTACGACGACCTGTTCGACGGCAAGGAAAACCAGATCGACGTCAGCAATGTCGATGTCAGCATGAACGGCATCGAGCTGCAGGACCGCGAGTTCTTTGCCGCCATCGAGGAAGGCCGTGAGCCCAATGCCAGCGTCGCCCAGTGTCTGCCCGCCATGGAGACGCTCGACCGGCTGGAAAAATGCCTGCAAGGGCAGAAGAAATAAGCCTCCACTGATACGCCACAGGGCCGGTTTACCGGCCCTGTTCATTTACAGAGACAAGGAGTACACCGTGCAAACCCGAAACGTCGGACCTTTTGAAGTACATGCCATTGGCCTGGGCTGCATGAGCATGTCACATGCGTACGGCACCCCGGATGTGGCCGAAGCGGAAGTTGCCCTGCACCGGGCGCTGGATATCGGCTACAACTTCCTCGACACCGCTGCACTTTACGGCTTTGGCAAAAACGAGGAATTGCTCGGCCGCGTGCTCAAGGACCGTCGCAAGGAATACGTGCTCGCCAGCAAGTGCGGCATCTTCAAGGACCCCGATGGCGGCAAGCGCAAGATCGACGGCCGCCCGGCGGTTATCCGGCAGACCTGCGAGGACGCCCTGAAGCGCCTCAATACCGACGTCATCGATCTGTATTACCTGCACCGCTGGGACAGGAACGTACCCATCGAGGAAAGCATCGGAGAAATGTCACGCCTGGTCGAGGAAGGCAAGGTGCAGACCCTCGGGCTGTCGGAAGTTTCCGCCGATACCCTGCGCAAGGCCCATGCCACCCATCCGCTGACAGCACTACAGACCGAATACTCCCTGTGGAGCCGCAATGCCGAAATCGCCGTACTGGATGCCTGCAAGGAGCTCGGCATCACCTTCGTTGCTTTCAGCCCCCTCGCCCGCGGCTTCCTCACCGGCAAGCTGACTGATCCGGACAGCCAGCTCGAGGACGGCGATCTGCGCAAGAACATGCCGCGCTTCCACAAGGAAAACTGGGACAAGAACATGAAACTGTTCGCTGAGTACAAAAAGATGGCAGATGACGTTGGCTGCACACCCGCCCAGCTCGCCATTGCCTGGACACTCGCCAAGGCGCCGCACATCGTGCCCATTCCCGGCACCCGTCATACCGCCTACGTAGAGGAGAATTTCGGTGCCATCGATGTGGTGCTGGATGCTGCCACCGTGGCGAAACTCGATGACCTGATCAACCAGGACACCGTGGCCGGTCCGCGCTACCCAGCCGGCGTGCAGGTGGAAATCGATACAGAAGAATTCTGACCTGGCGTTCGGTCAATTGTCGGAGTTGCGCTGCCGTTTCAGCTCTTCAGGTGATTGCTGTTATCGGCCAGCGCGTCTTCGACACGCTGGGCACTGTCTGATTTTTTCTGTTTGGGTTTTTTCCGTTCCGGCATTCCCATTCCTTTGCGCATGCCGCTGATGATTTCCTCGGCGTTTTCCTCGTTGCGTTTGAACATCTCCAGCTTTTCTTTCAGGGGCTGGTTCTTTTCTTCTGCGGTCAGGTGATGCTCTTCAGGCAGGCTGGCACCGCAATACATGCAGCGGTTGGAAACACTCTGCATGATCTTGCGGCTGCATTGCGGGCAGGTGGGTTTAGCGTCTGACATGATTTTCTCCCCAGTTGCCGGCAGGATAATTCACCCCTTCCGCTTAGACAAGCCTGCCGAAAAGCCCTGGTTTTCGCGCTTTCACCCCTTGCAGCGATGTGGGTATACTGCCGCCACAGGGGGAATAACATGAACGTATTACTGAAATTGACCACTCTGGGCGTGACTGCACTTTGCCTGTCCTTGCCGGCAATGGCGCAGCGCCCCAACCGCGACCTGCTGCCGCTTCCAGCCTATGCTCTCGAGGGCTATGAGGCCGTTGAGGTGACGGAAGCCCTAACCCTGCCCGCCGGATTTGCCTTTTCGCGCGTGTCCGGTGTCGTCATCGCCGATGACGGCCACATGATCATCCTGCACCGCGGCGAAGACCCCCTGCTTGAATTCGATGCCAGCGGTAATTTCGTGCGTGCCTTCGGCCCGCGCGACACCTGGACTTTCGCCCACGGGCTGCGACTGGACCCCGACGGCAATATCTGGGTCACCGATATCGGCACCCACACCGTGGTCAAGATGGATCGCGCAGGCAATACCCTGCTGACGCTGGGAACCGCCGGGCAGAACGGCTTGTGGGATGAAAGCACCGGCGCACATATTTTCGATCAGCCGAACGACATCGCCTTCGACAGCCAGGGCAACTTCTATATCGCCCAGGGTCATGTGCGCGGCGAACCGCGCATCCTCAAGTTCGACGCCAACGCCAGGTTTGTCAGCATGTGGGGAACCCGCGGCAGCGGCGATGGTGAACTGGCCGTTGCCCATGCCATCGAGATCGACGGCCAGGACCGCCTGTACGTGGCGGACCGGGAGAACATGCGGGTGGTGATCTACGACACGGATGGCAACACGCTCAACGAATGGCATTTCGACGCCATGGCATGCGCCGTATACCTGCATGACGACGGCACCATGTACATGACTACCGGTTTCGACGGGGAATGGGCCATCCTGGATGCCGATGGCAAGGTAGTCGGCTCACTGGGTCGGCCTGGCGACGGCCTCGGGGAATTTGGCGAAGGTCACTACATGACCGTGGATGCGCGCGGAGATGTGTATATCGCCGACGCGGTCAGCAGCAAAGTGCACCTGTTCCGCAAAAAATAAAGGGGCATATCGCCCCCTTTGATTCATTGCCGGCATTTAATTACCGGACGCGGTAAACGCTGATATGCACTGCGCGCGGACTGTCGCTGCCGCCGGTGATCCTGCTCACGAATACAGTCTTGTTCAGCCAGTCATACTTGCCCAGGGGTGCCGTAAAACGGGGCGTAGTCATGATATAGGCTTCCCCGTTATTTACCTGCGGATCGACGATGATTCCCTCATTGACCACATTGATCAACGCACCGTCATCAGTCCTGATCATATAGACCGCTTCCAGTTCCCTCACACCATCCGGGCGCACCAGTTGGTAATCGGCACCTCCCGGAACGATTTCTGCTGTAATCCCGGGACCGGTCACAGTACCCCCGGTAATCGGGATCACCTGACGCATGCCATCCTTGGTGTCGCCCAGCACTTCGGTCGGCGCCAGTTCGGCGCGGATCTCAAACACGAATTCCGTTGTCGGTACGGGATTGCCGCCCTGAGCCGGCAGGATCGTACTGAACCCCAACAGGACTGCTCCGATAAATACAGTTTTCAGTCTCATGGGATTAATCATTGACCGCACAATGGTAGCTGGAAGCATTCTCGATGGCGCCGCTGCCGCTGTATTCCGGGTAGGCGGGCCAGGCGCACAGGGGCCGGCTGACGCCTGGCATACTCCTGCCCGTCGCCGTTACCGCATCCGGTGCCGGACCGTTCTCCACCCAGTCCACCAGCCCGGTGAGCAGGTCAAAGCTATCCAGCGAATGCTGGCCACCGGCGCAATGCGCCATACCCGGCACGTAGAAAAGCCGGCTCCAGTCCTTTACGGTCGCCAGGCCGCCATTGAAATCCGCCATCTCTTCGTAATATCGGATGGTCTCATTGACCGAGAACCATGGGTCAGCGGCACCGTGGAAAAATATCTGCTTGCCGCCGTTGTCGGCGAACGAACTCATCAACACGGACAGGGTTTCACCCATCACCAGGTGCTGGCGGGTTGCGGCGATGACCTGGGCATCCACATCCATCTCCAGCACGCCCGTAGAGCCCGCCCCTTCCGGGGGATTGTTGCTGCTCGCCAGGATGCCGGGCAGGCCGCCGACATCGTCGATGCCCGGATCATATTCAAAGCCCGGGTATACCTGGATGCCGCGGGAGTCACGCGGTCCCTGCATGGCCATGTGAATGGCAGCGGCCTTGGCCGGCGCCAGGCACGAGGCGGTGGAATCACCGCTGTCGCAGGCAATGACGCGGGGATCGAAGTCGCAGGCCCGGGGATTAAACAGCAGGCCGTCGACGGCGCCGTCCAGGCCGTCACAGCGGGTCATGAGCGCATCGATGACCAGTGCGCGCTCTGCTTCCGTAAGCATGGGACCCGGTTGCGGACGGC
>JALRBG010000043.1 GCA_023257855.1 Pseudomonadales bacterium
AAATGTGTCAGCCTGCACTACCTGGGTAACCAGGTGGAGGCAGATGCATACATAGATATTGCCTTTTTAGACAAGGAGTTAGAGATTATTCTTAACAGTCTGGTTAAAGATCTGCCCTGGCTCGCCAATGTCAATTTTTACGGGATGCCTTGATGGTCTCGTAAGCCGTCCGGATCTCCTGGACCTTCTTGTTCGCCATTTCCATTATTTCCTCAGGCAACCCCCTGGACACCAGCTTGTCCGGGTGATGCTGGTTCATTTGCCGGCGGTAGGCTTTCTTCACCTCCTGATCACTGGCACCGGCCTCGATGCCCAGGAGTTTGTAGGCATCCCTGAGGGGCATGCCGGACTGTCCCGGCGGATGGGACTGGGCATGCCGGTGCGCCTGCATGCGTTGCAGTATGGCCTGGTATTCCGCCCTGTTGAAACCGAGAATATCGGCGGCATTTTCGAGTATGCGGCTTTCCCTGGCATCGAGTGAGCCGTCGGACAGGGCCACGGCGACCTGGATCTCCATGAACATCTGCAGCAGGCTGCGGCGGCGATGGCATTCAATACGGAACTGGTGCAACAGGTCGTTGATGGGGATATTGCCCTTCTTGCCCTCGTTGAACAGCCCCTGTGCCACCTTTTTTTGGCGCGTGTCCAGGTGCATCTGCCGCATCACGTCCTCGGCAACGTGGATTTCATGCGGGGACACCTGGCCATCGGCCTTGGCGACATGGCCCATGGTGGTGAAGGTAGCTGTAAAGAAGGCGGTCTGGATGCGTTCGACATCGCCGTTAAAACCGCCGGCGCTGACCTTGCCCAGACCCTGGTCGAAATTATGGCCAAGCGCGGCACCCAGTGCGGCTCCGATCGGGCCTCCCAGCATGAACCCCAGGCCGCCCCCGATGATCTTGCCCCACCAGCTCAGAAAAACAGCCTCATGAACCAGTTGCGCCCCAGCTGCTTTTCACACTGGGCGAACTGGCGCTGGTAAAGATTGGCGTTGGCCTGCACCCGGCGGCTGATATCGATCAGTTGTGGATTGTTATTGTAGCTGCGCCGCGCGAAGCCGCCGTTGCCCTCGTGGTAGGCCAGGTAGTGGTTGTAGGCATCATTGCGTGCAATACCGTTTACCCGGGTGGAATTGTTGGTATACCAGCCGACGAAATCCATGGCATCGGCGAAGTTCGTGCGCTTGGCTCCCCAGTTGCCTGCATCTTCCTTGTATTCGGTCCAGGTGCCGTCCAGGACCTGGGCGTACCCGTACGCGGAGGATGGCCGCCGCCAGGGGATGAACCCCAGCAACCTGGTGCGTTCAGGCTTGGCGCGGGACTGGAAGGAGGATTCCTGCTGGATGATGGCCATGGAGACATGCACGGGGGTGTCCCAGCGCTTTTCTGTTTTCACGGCGGCCTTGTACCAGCTGCGGCGCTCCTCGAACATGCTGCAGATATTCGTGGTATTTTGCGGCGGCGTGGAGGTGCAGGAGGCCACTACCAGTGTCGCCAGCAATACGAGGCTCCTGTTAACAATGGACTCATACACGAGCAAAGGCAGTAACTCCGTCCCGAAAAGGCCTATCCTGTCTCCTGTTTATGGCAAAAACGGGGCAACGCGGGGGAAAAGTGCAGGCAATGCGCCCCGCAACCCGGATTCAGGCGTTCAGGGCATACTTTACCCGGTTTTAGACGGGGATGTCATGCTGCTTGAGCAGTGACAAGAATGCACTCTCGTCTATGACACGGACCCCGAGCTCCTCGGCCTTGTCGAGTTTGGAGCCGGCTCCGGGGCCGGCGATGACGCAATCGGTGTTTTTGGACACACTCCCCGCCACTTTCGCACCCAGTTTCTGCAGCTTCTCCTTGGCCTCGCTGCGCCCCATGGCCTCCAGAGTCCCGGTGACCACCCAGGTCTGGCCGTTGAGTGGCAGGGCGTCGCGGTTGACCGGGGTGGTTTCAGCCGGCACAACCCCGGCATCCAGAAGGGCCTGTATGACAGTCCGGTTGTGCTCCTCGGTAAAGAACGCGCTGATGTGGTGGGCCATGACATGGCCGATATCGGGAATGGCAACCAGGTCCTCTTCGGTAGCGGACATCACTGCGGCCAGCGTGCCGAAATGCGTTGCCAGGGCGTGGGCAGTGGCCTCCCCGACTTCGCGGATGCCGAGGGCGAACAGGAATCGGGCCAGCGTCACCTGCTTGCTTTTTCCAATCGCGGCCACGAGGTTGCCGGCGGATTTTTCCCCCATCCTTTCAAGTCCGGCCAGGGTTGCCACATCCAGGCCGTAAATATCCGCGACTGAACTCACCAGTTCCTGGTCGACCAGTTGCTCGATCAGTTTGACGCCCAGCCCGTCGATATCCATCGCCGCCCGCGAGGCAAAATGAATGATCGACTGCGTGCGCTGTGCCCGGCAGAACAACCCGCCGGTACAACGCATGAGAACTTCGTCCTCGATGTGTTCGATATCGGAACCACAGACCGGGCATGAAGATGGCGCCTCGATTATCCTGGCTTGTTGCGGGCGCCGATCGGGGATGACAGAGACTATCTTGGGTATCACGTCCCCTGCCCGCCTGATGATTACGGCATCTCCGATCTTCAGGCCGAGCCGGGCAACTTCGTCCATGTTGTGCAAGGTAGCATTACTGACGGTGACACCACCTACAAATACGGGCTCCAGCCGCGCCACGGGGGTTATGGTTCCGGTCCGGCCTACCTGGAATTCAACAGCATTGAGCACGGTTGCCACTTCCTCGGCAGGAAACTTGTAGGCCATCGCCCAGCGGGGGGTTCGGGCATTCATGCCAAGTTCATCCTGCAGGTCGAAACGATCGACCTTGATGACTACGCCATCAATTTCGTAATCCAGGTCGTTGCGCTTGCCCAGCAGTTTTTCACAATACGCGTAACAAGCCGCCACGCCCCGGCAGGATTTCCTGTCCGGGTTGACCGGCAGCCCCCAGCCGGCGAATTTTTCAAACACGCCGCTCAGGGTGTCCGGCAGACTGGCACCTTCGACCAGGCCATAGCTGTAGCAGAACATTTTCAGCGGCCGCCTGGCCGTGATCCGCGAATCCAGTTGCCGGAGTGTACCGGCCGCCGCGTTGCGCGGATTGACAAAGACCTTCTCCCCCGCTTTTTCAGCGGCGGCATTCATCTTCGCGAACCCGCTTTTGGTCATATAGACCTCGCCGCGCACTTCCAGGCGTTTCGGCAAGCCCGTGCCTTCCAGCCTGAGCGGAATCTCATCGATGGTGCGCACGTTGTGGGTGATGTCCTCGCCGGAGGTGCCGTCGCCGCGGGTGGCGCCGCGCACCAGGAGACCATCCTCGTAAAGCAGGCTCACTGCTACGCCGTCGATCTTGGGCTCACAGCTGTATTCCAGTGCGGTGTCATTGTCGTTTTGAGAGTCCAGGCGTTTCTGGATGCGGCTTTCAAAACGGGTCAGTTCCGCTTCGCTGGTCACCTTGTCCAGGGACAGCATCGGGATTTCATGGGTGACCTGGACAAAGCCGCTGAGCGGTTCGCTGCCGATCCGCTGGCTGGGAGAGTCCGGCGTGGCCAGTTCGGGCCATTCGCGTTCTATTTCGAGCAGGCGGTCGAACAGGCGGTCATATTCCTGGTCAGGGATTTCAGGACTGTCGTGGCGGTAATACAGCCGGTTGTGATGCTCGATCTGCCGGCGCAGATCCCCGAGTTCCCTGATGAGTGCTTTGGAGGGGGCTGTCATTTGGGATTACCCGGAGACCGGTTCGCTGTGCCGGGTTATTTCCGGGCCAGCATCTCCAGCTCGAAATCACGGATGCGCTGGCGGCTGTGTTCGATAGTCTGGCGGGTAAAGACGCTGCGATTCTCGTCCTTGAGTACGGCATCCAGTTCATCCTTGACGGCCTGTGCTGTTTTCAGCATCTGGTCAAAACACTGCATGTTGCCGAGCTTGTTGGGCAGCTGCATGAAAAAACTGACGCCCGGGGTCGTAAAGGTTTCCATGTCGCTCATGGAAAAGGTGCCGGGCTTTAGCATGTTGGCCATGCTGAACATCACCGGACCCTTGCCGGAATTGTCGGCATGACGATGGAAAATGCTCATGTCGCCAAGACGCATGCCATGCTTCATCAAGACCGGCAGCATCCGGCGGCCTTCCATTTCAGTGCCCGGCTTGGCCATCACATTGATGATGATGACCTGTGCTGCCAGGCCCTGCCCGGGCTCGTCCTCGGATTCGCTATCCTCTTCATGGTCAACAAGGTCGTTATGCTCCAGGTCGAGTTCTCCCTGGTCATCATGGCCGAAGGTCAGGTCCGCATTCCCGAATGTGGGCTCTATTCTCTCGCCGCTGGCGCGATCCTTGCGGGGCTCAGGCTTGCGAGGAACCACTTTGGTCCTGCCGATACCATCGTCGTCAAAGTCATCGATGGCTGACAAGGGCTCATCATCATCCAGTTCCGGCAGGTCGAAGTCATCCTCGACAACGGCTTCATCAAAAGCAGATTCAGCAGGGTGCTTCGTTACGGGAAGGTCTTCCCCGGCATCCT
>JALRBG010000367.1 GCA_023257855.1 Pseudomonadales bacterium
GCGACGCAGGGATTCGAGCTGACCTTCGTAGATGACCACGTTGTCGCGCAGTACGCGTATCGGTTTATGCCGGTACACCGTACCTTCGATTACCATACTGCCGGCAATGGAGCCGTACTTCGGCGACATGAAAATATCACGCACTTCGGCCACACCCAGGATTTCCTCCTGCAGTTCCGGTGCCAGCATACCGCTCATTACCGCCTTGACGTCATCGATGAGATCGTAGATGACGCTGTAGTAGCGGATTTCCACGGCCTCGTTTTCCGCCAGCGTCTTGGCCGTCTTGTCGGCACGTACATTAAAGCCGATGATGGTCGCCCTGGATGTATGCGCGAGCTGCACATCGGTTTCGGATATGCCGCCGACTCCGGAAGAAATCAGGGCCACGGAAACTTCATCATTGCCAAGACCCAGCAAGGCCGAAGAGATGGCTTCCAGTGAGCCCCTCACGTCAGTCTTGAGTACCACATTGAGCACCTGTTTTTCGTCGACACCCATGGTGGCAAACATGCTTTCCATTTTTGCCGCCTGCTGCTTGGCAACCTGTGTCTCGCGGTACTTGTGCAGCCTGAAATCGGCGACTTCCCTGGCACGCTTTTCGTCCTGGACAACGATGAACTCATCACCGGCATCGGGTGTTCCGTTAAGTCCGAGAATCTCCACGGGAATGGACGGGCCGGCTGATTTCACCTGAGCGCCGTTTTCATCGATCATCGCCCTCACCTTGCCATACTCATGACCGGCCAGGATGATATCGGACAATTCCAGGGTGCCGTTCTGGACCAGCACGGTGGCAACCGGGCCGCGACCCTTGTCGAGACGGGACTCGATGACCACGCCCTTCGCCGGGCAATCCTTGATCGCCTTCAGCTCCAGCAGTTCTGACTGCAGCAGCACGGCGTCCAGCAGCTCCTTGATCCCCTTGCCGGTATGGGCAGAGACCTCGATGAACTGGGTATCACCTCCCCACGCCTCCGGGGTCAAGCCCTTTGCAGCGAGTTCATTCTTGACGCGATCGGGGTCGACACCGTCCTTATCCATCTTGTTGATGGCAACCACGATGGGAACTTCGGCAGCCTGTGCATGATTGACGGCTTCCTCGGTCTGCGGTTTCACACCGTCATCACCGGCTACCACCAGGATGACGATGTCCGTCGCCTGGGCACCACGTGAGCGCATTGCGCTGAATGCAGCATGGCCCGGCGTATCGAGGAATGTGATCATCCCGTGGTCGGTGTTCACATGGTAGGCACCGATATGCTGGGTGATACCGCCGGCCTCACCCTCGGTTACGGCGGTCTTGCGAATATAGTCGAGCAAGGATGTCTTGCCGTGGTCGACATGGCCCATCACGGTGACAACGGGTGCCCTGGGAACTTCATCACCTTCGTACTTGACGGATTCCGCCAGGCTTTCCTCGAGAGCGTCATCGGACACGGTTTTCGCTTTGTGGCCGAGTTCTTCCACCAGCAGGACCGAGGTATCCTGGTCCAGAACATGGTTCAGCGTGGCCATGACACCCATGTTCATCAGGCTCTTGATGAGTTCGCCGCTTTTCAGCGACATGCGCTGGGCCAGATCGCCAACTGTGATAGCTTCCGGCACTTCAATCTCGCGAGAGATGAATTCGGTCGGTTTTTCGAATTTGTGCTGCTTTTGCCCCTGGCTCAGCTTGCGGCGGCCCCTGCGCCGCGAGGCATCATCAAATTCCTCGTCCTCGTCAAGGATAAAGTCATCCGTAGAACGGATCGGCTGGAACTTCTTGTCATCGTCCTGGTCACGACGGCGCAGCCCGCTCTTTTTCTTTTCACCGGGCTCCTCTTCACGCTGGGTATCCTTGCGGACGGCTCCTTTCTTGTGATCGCGACGGGCTTCTGATTTATCCTCGACAGGGACTTCTGCCGGTTCGCGTTTGAGGCTGACGGTGGATTTTGCCGTGGAATCCTCGGCAGCCACCTTGCTGGTCTGGGCCTGCTTTGCCTTTTCCCGGGCTTCCTGCTCCGCTTTTTCCTTTGCTTCCTTGGCCAGGCGCTCCGCTTCTTTGCGTTCGGCTTCGAGCTGGGCTTCTTCGACACTACGTTTCACGTAGGTGCGTTTGCGGCGTACTTCCACGTTGACCGCTTTGCTGCGGCCCTGGTTATCGGAGGTCTTGAGCGTTTCGACGGTTTTGCGTTTCAGGGTAATGCGACGCGGTGTAGCGCCACCGGAAGTGTCCTCGCCATGCTTGCTCTTCAGTGACATCAGCAAAGTGGTGCGCTCATCATTGGTGATCGTGTCGTCCGCTTTTTTCTGGGGCAGACCGGCATCCTTGACCTGTTCAAGTAAACGGTCTACCGGCACGCCGACCATTTTGGCCAGTTCACTGATTGTTACGTCTGACATTCAACTCTCCCGATATTGCTGCTTGAGTGCTGCTTACCCTTATATTCCCGGATATCCCCTTGTCAGGATTGTTCCGCTGAATTCTCGGCAGCATCTTCTTCGACTTCGTCGGCGAACCAGGGCGCCCTGGCGGTCATGATGAGCTGACCCGCACGTTCTTCATCCATGCCTTCGATTACCATCAGTTCATCGATGGACTGCTCGGCAAGATCTTCCATGGAAAGCACGCCGATACCGGACAGGGCCAGCGCCAGTTCGTTGTCGACGCCTTCCATGTTCAGGAGGTCGTCCTTGATACCCGCCTTATTGATATCCTCTTCAGAGGCTATGGCCCTGGTCAGCAGGGCATCCTTGGCTCTCGCACGCAGCTCGTTGGCGATTTCCTCGTCGAAATCCTGGATCTGGGATATTTCTTCCAGCGGCACATAGGCAATTTCTTCCAGTGTGGTAAAGCCTTCCTGAACCAGGATTTCCGCCACATCCTCGTCCACATCCAGGCTTTCCATGAAATTCTTGATGGTGCCTGCTGATTCCGTCTGCAGCTTTTCAGCAGCGCTTTCCTCGCTCATCACGTTGATGGTCCAGCCAGTGAGTTCGCTGGACAGA
>JALRBG010000008.1 GCA_023257855.1 Pseudomonadales bacterium
AAGGACATGGTGCCGGTCAGGCGCCAGTCCCACACGTCGGTCAGCATGCCTTCTAAGCCCAGCGTGGTCCGGAAGGTGTTCTGACGGGCGAAGGAAGACAGGTCGCCTTCCAGCGGGCTCGCCTGGCGGGTGAAAATACGATTGAAATCCTGCAGCGGGAAGTTGGGATTACGCCGATTGGCGTCGATCACGCCGGGGTTGTTGGCCGGTAACAGGGCATTGATTCCCGTTAGTGCCAGTAGTGGTACACCGGTACCGAAGCTGGAGCGGGTCTCGACGCGGGCAAAGCTGCTTTCGAGGCGCGCTTGCTGCAGGAAGTCACCGTCAAACTGCTTGGTGACAACGGCCATACCGGTCAGCTGCTCGTTCTCAGGGATGATTGTACGCTGCAGCGACAGGGTGCCACGACAGAATCCAGCAGGGTTGGAACCATCGGGGAGGCCATCAGCATTATGGCCTGTAGCACCCGCCGGATCCCATATCACGTTGCCTGGCAGACCGCCAATCAGCTCGCTACCACACAAGGGATCACCAAAAAAGCCGGTCCTGTTGCCTGCGATTCCAAAGGAACCAAATGTACCGGGGTTATAGAGGCCGGTGATCAAGCCTTCACCCAGACGTTCCGGACTCCAGCGTTTCTCTGCCTGCATCTGGTCGGCACGGTTAAACCATTCCATACCGACAACGATACCCAGGTCATCGCCCTGGACACCGAAGATACCGCTAACGACGACTTCCGGAACGGATGTCTGGGCAGCAGCATGCTGAGTGGACACTGAGAACTCCGCACCCTCGAAGTTGTTGCGGGTGATGAAGTTGGCCACGCCGGCAACCGCGTCAGAACCGTACAGTGCGGAGGCACCGTCAAGCACCAGTTCGATACGCTCCAGCATGATGGCCGGGGCCAGGTTGTTAATGTCGACCTGGGAGCCGCCGTTGGCGTCGATAGTCTGACGCTGGCCGTTGAGGAGGATAAGGGTAGAACGCGTACCCAGGCCCCTCAGGTTGATGGAGTTACTGGGCGTGTTCCAGTTACCCACGGTGTTGGCAGATGAAATCTGCGGCATGTCACGCACTGCCTCGGCAATGGTCACACGCTGGTTAGCGGCAAGCTCCTCGTTGTCCATGACAGAGACAGGCTGCGGCCTGTCGGCAGGGCGTGAAATGAAGGAGCCAGTAACCTGGATTTCCTCGATATCACCGTCCTGTGCCATCAAAGCACCAGAACTTGTTGCGGCAGCTGCAAAAGCGACAGCTGTCGCGAGCTTTTTATAGCTCAGTTTGACTGATGTATTCACAAAGTTTCCCCTTGGATTTTTACTGAAAATGAAGTTTCTTAAATTGAAATCTGGGGGGCAGCAAACCACAAAACTGGTCCTTATTGGTACTGAAGAGCCGGGAATTAGTTGCCCTGTCAGTGCCGGAATGAGTAACAGCTACAACTTGCTGCCTTAGGTCTACTCCCCCCGGCCGGTATTTGAAATTTATGAACTCATCAAGTCAATATTTTGATTAAGATATTCAATTTAAATATCAAAAAAATAATAAATATTTATATAAACAATAATATTAAATATTAAAAATATATATTTATGATGATTTTGATAAATTATTTAAAATATTTAAAACCTTGCCATTGTTGTCATCTATCAGGTTTTTGGTATCTAGGATGGATAGTTAAATATAAAATTTCATGTATTAACCACGCATGAAGATCCGAATACTTACAGAAGTTTAAATAGGGCGATGCTGTTTTTTCTTTCGAAAAAAACTCAGTTGGGTATCTTCATAGATACATTGGCTATATCAGCATTAAAAAGTACGTCGGAACGACATGTTGAGATATTGAAGAAGTTGCCTAGGTGCCATTTATTTACGGTACCTGCCAAAAAGCTTTTAATTGAAAAGTTTAAAAAAGAAAACACTGCGCACTTTATTTCCTAGGTTTAATTTTCTTGATAAATCGATAAGCAATGATTCCGCAAAGAAACCATCTCATTAGTCTCCTGCTATTTATATTCTTGCCAACACTGACCATGGGACAGAGCCAGGCAACCAAACAGCGTTTGTATGGAAATTATACTGATGTCATGCCGCCCTCTGCTCGTGTCCAGGGCCAGCCTGGTGAAATGCAGATAATAGACCGTAGCTGCCGGCAGTATAGTGGAGCCGACATGCGTAAACGTATTGTAGAGATAACCACTCAAGAGTGGGCATTCTTTGGCCATAGCGTCATCGATATGTCTAGCCAGGAGGAGCAGGCACGAGATGATGGCCGCCTACCGCGGTTCTGGCGTCGGGACTGGATGGCTGAGGAAGAGGCCTATCGGCTAGCGGATGATATTGCCGGCTATTGGGCAGCGGCACCGGATTCCAACTGGATCATTAACAAGCAAAATCAGCGTTGGCGTGATATTGGAATCGCCGCGCGTTGGCGCGACTTCTGGTCTGCGGCGTTTATCTCGTGGGTCATGTGTGAAAGCGGGTTCGGCAAACCTGAGCAGTTTCTACGCTCAATAGCTCATCACACCTATATAGATCAAGCTATTCGCGCCCGCGACGGCCTCGAACCGGCAGCCGTCTATGTTGCTTATGACATTGGTGAGAAACAAATCCTACCCGGTGATATGCTATGTCTAGGTAACCGTCCGGAATATCAAAATCTCGATGAGCGTCGTGCGCAAATGGGAACAGGCGCTCGTACTCATTGCGATGTTGTTGTGGGGCTGGATACCGAAAACAAACAGATCAAGGTGATCGGAGGTAATGTCCGCGGGTCGGTACGAATGAAGTTACTGCCGGCAGGTGAGGGGCGCTCAGGTAATTTCTCGCCACTGCCTTACGGTGACCGCCAAATATTTACTCACCTTAGCCTTAAATCGCCCCCTTCCGACAGAGATGAGATTTTGGATCAAGCAAAGTCTTAGATCATAAATATCTCTGAGACCATCATCGGGCTATTTTGTACCAAACACTGAGTAACGTGGCGTTCAGTTATCTTTTACTTCGGCATCAGTGATTCGGTCTAAATTGCGAAGTTCGGGGAACAACTTGAAGCCGCCTAGGGCCACGATCAAAGCCATTCCTGCGCCGGCAACCACCGTCATTACGGGGCCAAGCACCGCGGCGACTGAACCGGCGCGGAAGTCGCCTAGCTCATTGGAAACGCCGATAAATAGCATATTAACAGCGCTAACACGGCCACGTAGTTCATCCGGAGTGGCGATCTGTATCAATGTGGTGCGAATGTTCACACTAATCATGTCGGAGGCGCCATACACCCATAAAGCTGCAAGGCTAAGCCAAAGAGTGCTTGACATGGCAAATACAAGAATTGATGCGGCGAATATTCCCAGTGAAATGAACAGCAAGCGGCCGGCATTACGCATCTGAGGTAACCTAGCTAGAAGGATGCCCATCATGACACCCCCGAGAGCGGGCATGGCACGCATGTAACCAAGTGCCTTCGCATCCACGTGAAGTATGTCGATAGCATAAATGGGCAGTAACGCAAGCACGCTCCCCAAAAAGACGATAAACAGGTCTAGGGAAATACTGGGGAGAACGATAGGATCTCGTGTGACATAGCGGATACCCCCCAGCAGAAGATCCATTCCTCGGCCGAGAGGTTTATTGGCTGGGATTTTCGGTAGCAATTGGTATAGTCCAGCACCTATGCCAGCCAGGACTGCTAGGAACCAGTAGATACCATAGTCGATCCAGGCGATGAGCAGTCCGGCGGCAAGAGGGCCGAGGGTTTGGGCTGTTGTCCAGATGGAGCTTGTTATGGCCACTGCGCGTGATAGGAATTGGCTGCTGACTATACTCGGTAAGATTGCCTGCGAAGCCGGTGCATAAAACGCTCGCGCAACGCCATGGAGGAAGAGTAGAGAAAATATGATCGGCTTGTGAATATCACCGCCGTTCATCGATAGTGCGATGCCGCAGTACACTACTGCCTCGATCATGCCGCAAAATACTAAGATTAATTTGCGTGGGAAATTGTCTACGATCCAACCGGATACTATAAATAGTAGGATCATAGGCACGATCTGCATTAATCCCACTAGCGCAAGGTCGAACGGGTTATTACTAAACAGGTAGAGATGCCAACCTATCGCCATGGTCAGGGTGGCGCTGGCGAGTGAAAGCAGCACTCGAGCGCTTAGGTAGAAAATGAAGGTTGTGTGGCGCATGGAAAACTTATTTGGCGGCTGTGACTTCCATTTCGACAAGGGCGTTTGGGGAAGCCAATGCTGTCACGCCTAATAAGCAGCCGGCATGTTTGCAGCCACGCTTGGCCAGACTGGCCGTCATATGGTCATGTGCCGCTAGTATGCCAGGCATGTCGACTGTGAAGATATTGAGCCGGACCACATGAGTAAAATCCATACTGCCCTGAGCGAGTATGGTGTCGATGTTTTCCAAGACCTTATCAATCTGCTTCACCATGTCGCCGGGATGCAGGCAGTGCCCGTTTTCGTCACTTGCAGTTTGTCCAGCTAGGAAAAATATATTATTGGCGTCCTCTATTTTGTTACCGTGAACGAATCCTAGAGCCTCCTGCCAGGTCCATGGATTAATAACAGTTCGCTTCATGCTGCAAGTCCCCCTGGCAAAAGTTCATCAGTCTTATCTGAAGAATTCAGGTAGTTCCTAAATTACTGATGACAGGCTAATTAATGGTTTTTATTAATAATACCAAGATTTCCTGGGCATCGGATTTCAACACGCAGCTAATGCCCTTGGCAAGTAACCGGCCGGCTGATTATTGAAGAATGGGGTTTGGGTGAACATTGGCCCCACTATGGTCCATAAGAAGAGTGCAAGAAGTTGTTGGGTATTTGATTTTCCTTGTCCGCTGAGTGAGCGCATCTCTAGAACATGCCCGCCACTTTTAAACCATAAAAGGTTAAGATGATAAACAGTCAACTGTTGCACACATGCTGGTAACATTTGCCGGGCCAACTCTTAATTTGAGACATATAATAGTTATTCCCTAGCATATACCAACAATTCATTACCACCTTGAAGTGTCACCCGCTCGAGTCTGATGATCTTCGAGCCATCGAGAAACTGAAAACCGGTTCCTGTAATTGTGTCACCAGGCTTTACGGTATTTGCGTCCCACCCCCGTGCCTCCATTCGGTTGATGGCAGGACCACCAATTCGCCATTCTTCTACGTTGCCATCAACTTGCGTCACATCGATAGTCATCATAGGGTGCGGATTGCTCCAATCAAAATCTCTAACGATACCCTGCACAGTAACAAGTATCTCCATATTCACAGGCCAACGATGATGAGCCCAGACATTGGGAATAGTGATAAGGGCGCCACATAGTATTAAAACTGACAGAAGACGTTTCATTGTCCACCTCCAGGCTGTCAAAATAGAATCAGCTTACATTGCTACTTAACCTAGATCTAAAGAATTATCATATCCCAATCTCTACCAAGCTACCCTCTGATTATGGCGCACCATCCCATGATCAGGCAGAGATACCAATTTGAATAAAATTTATTCAATCATAGTCGTTCTAGAGAGATGGCCACACCTTGGCCGACACCCACGCACATGGCAGCAATACCGCGTTTCGCACCGGTTTCTTGCAACTGCAGGGCGAGCGTCCCGGTGATGCGCGCGCCTGAGGCGCCGAGCGGATGGCCGATGGCGATAGCACCGCCGTTGGGATTGATGAACTCGGCGTCATCGGGCAGGCCGAGCGCGCGAATGGAGGCAAGTACCTGGCAGGCGAAGGCCTCGTTGAATTCGAACAGGCCGATGTCACGTATGTCGAGGTTAAAGCGCTCGCACAGTTTTTTTGTGGCGGGGGCGGGACCGTAGCCCATGATGCGCGGGGCGAGTCCCGTGCTGGCCCCGCCGATGATCCTGGCCAGTGGCGTCAGGCCATGCTGTTTCACGGCTGCTTCGGATGCAATCAACAGGGCCGCGGCGCCGTCATTGATGCCCGAGGCATTGCCGGCGGTGACGGTGCCGCCGGTGCGAAACGGTGTTCCGAGTTTGGCCAGCGCTTGCGCCGTGGTGTCGGCACGGGGGTGCTCGTCGGTGTCCACAATGAGCGGCTCGCCCTTCCGTTGCGGAATGCTGACCGGGCAGATCTCCCTTGCTAATCGACCGCTCTGCATCGCGGCGGCCGTGCGCTGCTGCGAGCGCAGGGCAAAGGCATCCTGGTCGGCGCGGTTGATGCCGAATTCCTCGGCAACATTCTCTGCAGTCTCGCCCATGGAATCGATGCCGTACATGTCTTCCATCATCGGGTTGATGAAGCGCCACCCCAGCGAGGTTTCATGTATTTCCACCTTGCGGCTGAAGGCGCTGTCCGCTTTTGCCATGACGAAGGGAGCGCGGGACATGCTCTCCACGCCGCCGGCAATGAACAGATCGCCCTCGCCGGCCTTGATCTGACGGGCTGCAAACAGGATGGAGTCCATCCCGGAAGCGCACAACCGGTTGAGCGTGATGCCCGGGGCTTCCTCGGGGAGGCCTGCCAGCAGCAGCGCCATGCGCGCGATGTTGCGGTTGTCCTCGCCAGCCTGGTTGGTGCAGCCGAGTATGACATCGTCGAGCGCCGCCCAGTCCAGCTTCTTGTGCCGCTTCATCAGTGCCTTGATGGGTATGGCGGCAAGGTCGTCGGTGCGCACCGAAGACAGTGCGCCGCCGTAACGGCCAAAGGGTGTGCGGATGTAATCACAGATGTAGGCGTCGGTCATGGTCAGCATTCTTCCTTATAGTCGGCCCCGGTCGAGGCCGCGATATCTTCCTTCGTATATCCCTGTAACACTTTTGTTAACACGATGCCATTGTCCGTGAAATGGAATACGGCACGGTCGGTCACCAGCACATCCACCACGCCTTTGGCGGTCAACGGCAGGGTGCATTGCTTCCTGAACTTGCTGTTGCCGTCGCGGTCGCAGTGGGTCATGGTGACGATCAGGCGTTTCGCACCGGTGGCCAGGTCCATGGCGCCGCCGACGCCCAGCAGGGGCTTGCCGGGCACGGCCCAGTTGGCGAGGTTGCCGTCTTGGTCCACCTCCAGTCCGCCCATCACAGCCACATCTACATGGCCGCCGCGGATCATGCCAAACGACGCGGCACTGTCGAAATAAGAAGAGCCGGGCAGGGCGGTGACGGGAATCTTGCCGGCATTGACCGGGTAATCCAGCGCTCCGCCGGATGCCGGTGCCGGACCCACGCCCAGCATGCCGTTTTCGGTGTGCATGATGATGCCCGATTCTGGCGAGATCAGATCTGCGACCAGCGTGGGGATGCCGATGCCGAGGTTCACCACTTCGCCGGGATTGAGTTCATCAAGCACCGCCTGCGCCATGGCCATGCGCGCGTCGTCGACTTTCTTTGCACTCGCGGTAACGGAAGCGGACGAGCCCAGGTCTGCCTCGCTGGTGTGCGCCTGCACGAGGTAATCGACGAAGCAGCCGGGTGTATGAATGGTATTGGGATCGAGAGCGCCCACCGGCACGATTTCCTCCACCTCCGCAATGACCAGGCCTGAAGCCGTGGCGGCGGCCTGGTTGAAATTGTTTTCCGTCATGCGGTACTGCAGGTTGCCGGCCGTGTCTGCCTTCCAGGCTCTAATCAGGCTGACGTCGCCGCGAATGGGTTTGATGAACACCATTTCGCGACCGTCAATGATTCTGGATTCGCGGCCTTCGGCCAGCGGTGTGCCCGCCGAGGTCGGCGTATAGAAGCCGCCAAGTCCCGCACCACCGGCGCGTATGGCTTCGCCCAGCGTGCCCTGTGGCAGCAGCTCCACCGCCATGCGGCCATCCTGTGCGGCGGCCACCGCCTCGGGATTGGAGGTAAAGAAGGAGCCGATGGCCTTGCTGATCTGGCCGTTGCGCAACAGACGACCACCGCCAAGCCCGGGTTCGCCGACGTTGTTGCCCACGTAGGTTAGCCGCGATACGCCGGTTTCGGCGATGGCGTGCAGCAGGTGCACGGGGTTGCCGGTCATGCCGAAGCCGCCGACGAGCAGCGTGTCGCCATTCTTGATATGGGTGGCGGCTTCCTGCGCCGTGATCACGGGAACCTGTTTCATAATGATGCCGTACTTCGTGTTAACGTCAGTGTAGGTTCAGCCGGTGTTATATCAAACTGTACCGGTTCAGGATACCGGGATTTCGGGGATCGACTTCGTACTGTCGGCCCCGGATAATCGCGATGATTAACAGATATGACAAGAACCATTCACAAGGGGGGTATTATGAACGTCAGGGAAATCACTGATTACGGAAAAACACTGCTGCCGGTTCTGCTGGCCATGTTGCTTGCAGCACAGTCCGGGTCGGCAGCGGCCCAGGGTTGCAACCGCGACTGCCTGGCCGGGCTGATGACGCAGTACGTGGATGCCGTGGTGGCGCAAGACGCAACCAGCCTGCCGCTGGCCGATACCGTCAAGGTGACTGTCGATGGCCGGGACAGCGACCTGGAAACCGGCATCTGGCAATCCGTGACGGGTTTCCAGGGCTTTCGCCAGGACTACCTCGACGTGAGGCAGCAGGTGGCCGCCGCGCACCTGGTCTTCCATGAAGGGGAAAACCATATCCTGCTGTCGGTGCTGCTGCACGTTGACGGCAACAACCGCATCAACGGGGTGGAAAGCCTGGTCCAGCGTCTCACGCCAACCTCGCGGTTCCAGCCGCGGGAACTGGGTGCACCGATCCGTGGTATGGATGATCCGGTACCCGCCGGGGAAAAAATGTCGCGCGCCAATATGGTCCGCGTTGCGCTGACCTATCCTGAGGGGCTGCGCGTAGGCAATTTCACTGACGGCGGCACGCCGTTCTCTGCCGAGTGCTATCGTGTCGAGAACGGGTTGATCATGGCGACCGCTGACACCCTGTACACGCAGAACATCATGGTGCATCCCGGCATCATCGCCAGCGTGGCGGCGGTGGATGAGGAAAACGGCACCGTGCTGCTGTGGATGAACTTTGGCCACACCGGAGATTCCTACGGCGTGGGCAATTCCCTGGTCACGTACGAGGCGTTCAAAGTGTGGGGCAACCAGATCCACTCCATCAACGCGTTCTTCACCGGGCTGCCGATCAATACGGCGCGTTATTGGCCATCGACCGATCCCATGCGCTTCTAGGCTTTAAGGCTAGTTCCATCCAAGCCACAACAAAGGAGCAAGAATTATTTGCTGAATTGAGACGTGAAGGTTTGTCTGCATTGACTAACCTCCCGATAATACATGATGTCATTCTCTCTGGTTGCCTCCCCCGCATTGTCAGGGCAGAATCGGTGTTAGTGGTAGACCTATGGAGAGCGTTTTATGCGACTTAAGGTAATCTTCGCTGCCGCCGTGGCAGGGATAATTACGGCATTTGCCATGAGTACTTCAGCGCACCATTCATTTTCCGCCGAATTCGATGAGAACAACTGCCGGGATTTCACCGGTATTCTCACTGATGTCGACTGGCAAAATCCGCATGCCTTTTTCTATGTGGATGTCACGAATGAAACCGGCGCAGTCCAAAACTGGTCGTTCCAGACCTACGCACTGATCACCCTGAAACGTGCCGGTACCGGGCTCGATTACTTCAAGCGTAATATCGGCAAGGAAGTCTGGGTACGGGGGTGCCTGGCCAAGAATGGTCGTGACTATTATGCCTCTGCCGGCCTCATGCGTGCAGAGGACGGGGAACTGAGACAGATGGGGCAGATACAGAATTGAGACGAACTTCGTTCGCCACGATTCCAGAGGCAAGAGGAAATAGGAAATAGGAAATAGGAAATAGGAAATAGGAAATAGGAAATAGGAAATAGGAAATAGGAAATAGGAAA